>JALSMC010000231.1 GCA_026987995.1 Sulfurimonas sp.
TCTCTAAAATGCTGAAGTATGCTTAACTTATGTAAGAAGCCTTATTATTAGTGGAAGTATACTATAATTTGTACCATGATTTATATAGCATTTTTAGTTTTTACCTTTTTAATTTTAGCCTTTGCTTTTTACCAATGGCAGTTTCATATGATTTTTACTCCTACCTATAAAAGAGAAGGAAATATCTGTATAAAATGTACTATTTTAAGTATAACTACTGATGATGGGATAGAACTTGAAGGAGTTGTATATGAACCATCAGATGCAGTAAACACATTACTGTTTTTTACAGGGCGTTCTCATGATGGTGTGGGGATTATAAATAAGCTCGCAGATACTTATCCTACGGTGAGAGTTATTGTCTTTAACTATCGATCATATGGTAAAAGTGCTGGGAAGGTTAACGAAAAAAATATAAATAGTGATGCCCTTAAGATTGCCAAGCTTGTAGAGAAAAATTATGGTCCTTTTTATCTTTTGGGCTACTCTCTTGGTTCAAGTGTAGCAGCTTATGTAGCCTCACAGCAAAATGTTAAAGCACTTTTTCTCATAGGAGCTTTTGACTCCATAGCATCACTTGCAAAGAGTAAGTTTGTAGATAGAGGAAAGCTTCCTTATGTGGATCTCTCAAATATTTTTCGCTATAAATTTAGAACAGGAGAATATGTCCAAAAGGTTGACTCAGCTACATACCTTTTTGTCTCGAAAGATGATGAAGTTACTTACATCCAAAACGCAAGAGAGCTAAAAGAAAAGATAAAAAATCTAGAGTTTTATATAGAGTTAGAAGACCTGAACCATAAAGAGATACTATGGGACATAAAAGTGACAAAAAAAATAAATGAGGTGATAATATAATGGAATTTGGATTTTTTCTAAAAAAGTTTATAAGCTTTTTTTTGGACCCCTTAGGAATGGTGACGATTCTTTTTGTCTTTGGAATTTACTTTTTATATAAAAGTAAATATGCTAAAGCAGAGCTTTTTTTACTCTCGAGTTTTGGATTACTCTATCTCTTCTCCTATCCACTATTCGCAAATTTACTAGCACAAAACTTAGAAAATCAGTATCCTAAGTATGATTACACTCAAAGTGTAGAGTATATTCATGTTCTGGGTAATGGGCATAATACTGACCCTTCACAACCTATCTCTTCACATCTTAACTCGGCATCTACAAAAAGAGTTTTAGAAGGAGTTATTATTTATAAAAATATGCCTGCTAGTAAACTAATTTTTACAGGCTATGGCGGAAATACCGATGCATCATCTGCACAAATGAATTCTATTTTGGCTTTGAGTTTAGGTGTTCAAAAAGAAGATATAGTTCTTGGTCCTAAACCTGTAGATACACGAGAAGAAGCTGCGTTTACTAAGGCTATTCTTGGAGATAAACCCTTTATACTTGTTACTTCGGCAACTCATATGCCACGGGCTATGATGATATTTGAGTCTTTAGGAATGCATCCTATCGCAGCACCTACGAACTACTATAAAGAAAGCTATAGAGGGTTGTTAAGAGTGCCAAGTGTGAGTGCTTTTTTTATCTCTACTGTGAGTCTTCATGAGTACTTTGGTATGATTTTAGCGAAGGTTAAAAGTATATTTTAGTAACTTATTTTACTAAGATATAAACCATTGGGAGGAGCTGGTTTAAGGCTCTTTTGTGAAGTGTTATTTAGCTTTTTTTGTATCTCATTCGCATTTAGTGTGAGTAGTGCTCCAACCATCAGACGAATTTGACTTCGTAAAAAACCATTGGCTTGAAAGTTTAAAACTATGTAGCCTTTATGCTCATAAGCAAAAGCTTTATATACTTCTCTTACACTACTTTTTGTGTCACTTCCTGTTTTCATAAATGAAGCGAAATCATGTTCTCCTATAAAGAGTTGCATGTTCTTTTTAATAGTCAAAATATCTAACTGAGATACAAAAGTAACAAAATCAACTTCAAAAGGATTACTCTCACTGCATTTAATTATATACCTGTATGTACGAATTTTAGCTGAGTATCTAGCATGAAAATCATCACTAACATGAGATATATACTTGATATGTATACTTGAAGGTAACATTTCGTTGAGGACTCGTTTGAGCTTTATTGTATCACTCCAAAAATCAGGAAGTTCAAAGTGACAGACTTGTCCAGTAGCATGGACTGATTTATCTGTTCGTCCACTAGCAATAATTTTAGAGTCTATACCAAGTTGTACTAAAACTTTTTGCATCTGACCCATTATAGTGTTAGGAGTCTCTGTCTGTATTTGAGAACCTAAGTAGTGGGTTCCATTGTAAGAGAGAGTGACTTTAACACGCATTTAAAACCTACTGAGAATAGTTTTTCTGTACATTAAGTATGTGATACTAAGCCATAAAAAAAGTACTGTAGGGATAGTATAGTAGCCAAGTGCATTTTGTAAACCTATAGTAGCACCATAGTAAAGGATGATACCTAAAAAAAGATAGAGATATATCTGTGATTTTCCATGTCTAGCATGAACAACTCCGATAGACACAACAAAAAAGAGAGTGATTATAGGAAAAAGGCTCATAAGTAGGTCTGTAATGAGCATCTGTTTTTTATCTTTTGCTCTATCATCTGAGAGCCAAAAATCAAGAGGTTTTTTATATGTTCGGATGTTAGTTGTCATCGTATCGTTTATGAGCATAGTTTCAAAGTTTATCTGTGTAAACTTCTCTTTTGAGTAACTATAACCTTGACCATTAAATAGTTTGAGCCTTAGTATCCCTGAGTCATTGAGTAGGTTAGCACTCTTTGCTGCTATTAGAATCTCTTCTTTCTCTTTTTTGTTAAACAAAAAGACCTTAGAAAAACTTCCATCACTCTCTTTTTTTCCAAGGTACAAAAGCCAGTCTCCAAAACTATTTCCAAACTCACTTGCCGCGAGGTTAAACTTTGCTTCACTTTTTTTGTAGGAGATAAAGTTTGCCGAGAGAACAGTAGCATGGGGAAAAAGAATAAGAAAGTCCAACATCAGTACCATACTAAGAAGTAGAGCAGGTTTGAGTAATGTTTTTATGATGTATGAGGGTTTGATACCAAGAGCAAAAATAACTACAATTTCATTATCATTAGAGAGTTTTAGGAGTGAGAGTGCAGATGCTACAAAAAAAGTTATAGGCAGGGTATAAAACAGAATCTCAGGCAGACGGAAAATGTAGAGTTTTGTCATCTCCCAAACACTGAGTTGGATAACTGCCGTATAGGTTGCTAATTTGATAAACAATATCACAGAAGCGATGGCAAATAGAGGTAAGAATATAGATATAAAAAGTGTAGAAAGGTTAGCGGTTATATAGTATTTGAGTCTATTCATTCTTAATAGTTTGCCTTAATATAAGTGAGTAGAGGACTTTGATACACAAAAACAATAAAAGTAGCTAGTGCTAAAAATGGAACAAAAGGAACTCTTTGCTCTTCCTTTGATTTGCTCATAACTACAAGCATTACAGGCAGAGCTAGAAGTGCTGAGAGAAAGATGGCTACAAGAGTGAGTTTTATACCAAGTAGTGCTCCCATTGTAGCAGCCACCATGATGTCACCTTCACCCATAGCTTCTATAAAAGGAGTTCTATCATAGTGTCTATTCCACGGTGTTTTTGTTTTGAGTCCTGCTTTATATACTGAGGATGTAAGGTAATATGAGAGCATAAAACGCAGTAGTGTAAAACCCCCTGCAAAAAGTAAAGCATTTTGGAAGTTAAGCATTACTCCCTGAATATTCCATGCCCCAAAAACAGCAAATATAATTGCTAAAATGTTAAGAGAATCAGGAACCATTTTGTACTTAAAATCTATCATCGAAAGTGCTAAAAGCATTAAAAAACTCAGAGCAATTAAAAATGCAGGAAAACTAAGACCATACTGTGCGGCGATTGCTACAAAGATAAAACCAGAGATAAGTTCTATGAGTGGGTACTGAATTGATATTTTTGTTTTACAAAAAGAGCATTTTCCTCTTAAGAAAATCCATGAAAAAAGAGGTACATTGTGCCATGGTTTTAGTTTTGACTTACATGAGTAGCAGTAAGAGCCCTCAAAAACAACACTCTCTTCTTTTGGAATGCGTAAAATTACAACATTTAAAAAAGAGCCAAAAAGTAGACCAAAAATAAATGCAATACTAAGTTCTATCATTTTAAACCTCCAAAGCGGCGTTCAACTTTTGTGAACTTTTTTATGATTTTGTCTAATTCTTTGCTGGTAAAGTCAGGCCAAAGTGTATCACAAAAAAACAGTTCAGCATAAGCTGATTGCCAGAGTAAGAAGTTTGAGAGTCTATGATCGCCACCTGTTCGGATAAGTAGGTCAACATCATGCTTACAGTCTAGCTCATTACTCATCATCTCAATTGTTATATCGTTTGGTGATTTTTTTAGAGTGTTTATAGCCCGAAGCATTTCATCTTGTGCCCCATAGTTAAGGGCTAAAGATTGGACAAGTCCATCACAATGTGCAGTTTTTTCTTTTACTATATTAATCGTTTTTTGCAGTTTTTTTGAAAAAGCTCGTAGGTCTCCTATTGGCTCAAAACGGATATTATTTTTGACATAGGTGTCAAGTTCTTTAATCAGGTACTTATCGAGTAGTTTCATAAGAAACTCTACCTCTAGTCGTGGGCGTTTCCAGTTTTCTGTAGAAAAAGCATAAAGTGTAAGTCTCTCTATCTCAGAATCTGCAGCACAGTACTCAGTGATGGTGCGAACAACTTCTGAACCAGCTTCGTGTCCTTTTACTCTTTTTAAACCTTGCTTTTCAGCCCAGCGACCATTTCCATCCATTATTATGGCTATATGTTTTGCTCTATTCATGATTTTTCTTGTAAGATTTTCGCATTTTTTAAAATCTCAAAAGCGATAAAAAGTTTTTGAGCACTTGGAATGAGTACCGAACTGTTATTCGTAATAAACTCGATCTCATTTGTGTCAGTTCCAAAACTATTAGAGTCTTTTAAAATATTTAAACAGACTGCATCTATGTTTTTATTTTTTAACATCTTTGTAGCATTGTCTTTTGCACTTTTTCTGTCCATTTCGGCTTTAAACCCAATAATAGAGATGTCTTTCTTATCAATAGTAGCAAGGATATCTCTGTTCTTTGTAAGTTTTAACTCCCACACTGAACCTATTTTATCCTTTTTGAGTTTTCCATCTTGCTGACTAAGAGGAACATAGTCACTTACAGCAGCAGCCATAAAAATGTAAGGCTTTTTATTTACATCTTTTTTAGCACTTTCTATAGAAGTTGTGAGAATATTGTACATCGACTCTGTATTTTCTACACTGCTTTTTTTAATTGCAATAGGTAAGTCAGTATCAAATTTTGTAGCTATTAAGTCTACATTTGCACCTAGACAATAGAGTGCCGTAGCCATAGCAGAAGCCATCTTTCCACTAGAAAAGTTAGATATAAAACGTACATCGTCTATCTTCTCTATCGTGCCTCCACCAGTCACAACAACACTTCTATCACTCCAAAACTTATCTCTAAGTAATGCTCTCACAGTTGTCCAAAATATCTCTATAGGTTCAGCCATAGCCCCATCACCAACAGTCTTACAAGCGAGTTCTTTGACTTGTGTTCCTACAAAAACATAGTTGGCGTTTGCTAAAAGATTTAGATTTTCTTTTGTGATTGGGTTGTGGAGCATATTTGTATTTGCTGAGGGTGCGAGAACTTTTTTACCACTAAACGCCAATGCACACTGGAGTAACATTGTATCAGCGATACCATGAGCGAGTTTTGCCATAGTGTTTGCAGTAGCAGGAGCTATGACAAAAACATCTGCCCACTCTGTGGTTTTTATATGGTTAAAGTCATCAACCCATGACTCGTTTGTATCATCCAAAACTCTACTTGATGTAAGTGTTTCAAATGTCAGTGGCATCACAAACTTTTTAGCACTTTCACTCATCACAACACGAACTTCCGCTCCTGATTTTACAAAAAGACGTACGAGTTCAAGTGATTTGTAACAAGCTATAGAGCCTGTAACTCCGAGGAGTATCTTTTTTCCTTGGAGAAGAGAAGAGGGGATATTCATAATTTATATTCTTTATAATTTATTTTTACTTATTTTACCTAATCTATACTTAGTTTTTAAAGTGTTTGTAAAAGTAGTCTTTTATGGTGCGAAGTTTTGTTCTACTTAGTGCTAAAGAACCGCTTTTGACTATACCACTTGGAACAGTTGTACCAGCAGCAATCATCACATTATCTTCTATGGTTACAGGTGCAATCAACTGAGAATCACTTCCTAAAAATACATTTTTTCCAATTATTGTTTTATATTTTTTTACACCATCATAGTTACAGATGATAACACCTGCACCCACATTAGTATTTTCATCTATCTGTGCATCACCTAAGTAGCTCATATGACCGGCTTTTACACCTTTGAGAGATGATTTTTTTATCTCTACAAAGTTTCCTATATGAGTATCTTCAATGTACGAAGCAGGGCGAAGGTGTGCTAGTGGTCCTACATCTGAGTTTTTAACTATAGAATCTTCTATGACTGAACCTGATTTTATATGTGACTCTTTTATGAGTGTTTCTCCGCAAATACGACAGCCATTTTCAACGATACACTCACCCTCAAACGCGACAGTAGATTCAATGAAACTAGTTGCTGGAAGTTGCATAATAACACCGGCATTCATCCAACGAGTTTTGATTCTATTTTGCATTATCTCTTCTGAGTCACTGAGGTCTACTTTCGAGTTTACACCTTTAAAATGCTCTTCATCTACAAGTAGTGGAGCGATGCTTAGTCCATCTTTTTTTGCCATTGCGATGACATCTGTGAGGTAGTATTCTGCTTGTGCATTGTCATTTGAGAGTAGGGGAATATACTTCTCTATGACAGCTTTTGAAAAAGCATAGATACCTGCGTTTACAGTAGTAGTGAGTAGCTCTTTTTCATTTGCATCTTTTTGTTCAACTATATACTGTACTTTATTATCTGTATTGATGATAACACGACCATATCCAGTAGGATTTTCTAAGTCAAAAATAGACATGATAACATCAGCATCAGTATCTAAAAAACCTTGAAGTGCATCTGCTGTGATGAGTGGCATATCGCCATTAAGTACTAAAACTTTTTCATTTTTAGGAGCCACATTTTTCATAGCTCCTCCCGTTCCTGGAAAGTTCTCAGCATCTTGAACTATAAAGTTTATGTCATCAAAAAAAGATTCCATCTGTGCTTGGACTTCTTCTTTTTGATGGGCAATTACAACGCTAATATCATTAGAAATCTCTTGTGAGGCTTTGATGATATGATAAAGCATAGGTTTTCCACTTATAGAATGTAAAACTTTAGCTTTTGGGGACTTCATACGACTCCCTTTTCCAGCAGCTAAAATGACTATGCTTATCTTATCTTTCATCATTTTTCCTCTTTTTTTGTTATAGTAAATTCATCTGCAATTTTACCATCAATATTTAAAAACTTTGATGTAAGTGTAGTTGGAGTGAGTTCTATGATGAGTGAGCCCATCTCTTTAAGTGAATATGGAAGTGCAGGGTGATTGTAAGTTGCACCATCTAGTTTAGCAGAAGAGCCACAGACTTGATAGATAGTACCACTGTTTTTTTTCTCTTTGAGTGATTTTGTATAGTCCGTTTTTCTATCTTGTACTATATTATTTTTACTAAAAGTGTCACTTTTACCTATGTGGTTTTTAATGAGCTTTGAACGCTCATAACCATGAGAGTGTCCACTCAAAACTAAGTCAACTCCAAACTCATCAAAGATAGGTACAAAAGTTTCTCGCATATCACAAAGCCGTCCACGGCTATCCCAACAGTTATCTGACTTATGTCCGCCATCACTATAGGGAGGTGTATGAAATGCTACTATAACCCACGGCTTTGTATTTCGTGCGAGGTCTTTTCTTAACCAGTTTGCCATATCTCCATCGCTAGAACGACTAATGGTTTCACTATCTAAAACTACTAAGTGCAAGTTTGCCTCTTCTACAGAGTAAAACTCTTCATGTCCTGAAGGTACACCTCCAGCTTCACCATTTGCAGGAAAATCAAATACATCATAAAAAGCCCATCTTCGTGTATCGTGGTTTCCAGCAACTGCCCAAGGAGTATAGCGTTTAACTAACTCCAAAAAGGGTTTAAAAAGGGTCTTGTTGAACTGCTTTTGTGTGCCACTTGAGTAAGCATTATCTCCTAAAAGTAACCACATATCTAACTCTTTGTAGTCATTTTTTATGTACTTGTAGAGCTGTGCATAAACTTCTCTTTGGTTTGCCCCAACTTGACCGCTATCACCTATGACCCAAAGTCTCTGTTTCTCTTTTTTCTCACAAAGTGTTCTGAAGTTTCTGCCGTTATTATCTATATTTAATGAAGAAGATATTACCTTGTAGTAGTATTGTGTGCACTCTTTTAGTCTAGGTATAGTGATGGAGTGCTTTTTAGAACCTGTTGGCTCGATTAAGACATTTGTTAAAGTGTCTGGAGTTAAGCCATAAGCTACTTTTCCTATCTCAGGTTCAGGAGTTTGCCATTTTATACGCATAGAATTTTGAGTTTGAGTTGCTAAGTAAGGCTGTCTGTCTACAAACTGCCAAGAGCCATAAGCGACATCTATAAAACGTCCAACACCATAAATGGCAACTAAAACGACTAAACCAAGAAGAACTCTTTTAATAAATTTTTTCAATTTTTTCCTTCATTTTTGAGTAGATAAAGAGGGTTGAGAGAGTACCAAGAAGTACTCCTGCTAAAACATCACTGATAAAGTGGTCATTTGCTAAAATCCTTGCAGCTAAAGCTACTAGTGTTATTGGTAGCCAGATGTAGTACTGTTTTGGAAATAGTATCATCATAAAAGTGAAAACTGTTACACTTGTAGTGGTGTGACCTGATGGAAATGAAGTGTAGTGTGTGGAGTCTTGTAAAGTCATACTGAGTTGATAATTAAGATTCTCAATAAATGTAAAATCTGGATTTTGTGCTATCAAAAAACCAAAACCATCTCCACCATTTTCTAACTTCCAAGGGCGAAGACGTCCTATGAGCATCTTTGAGATAACACTGATAAGTCCTGAAAAAAGATTTGCATAAAATAAAAAAAGAAACCGCTGTTTGTAGAGTTCATTTGTTTTGATAAACTTGTAGTAGATGATGCCGATGAGTGCGATGGCTATGTACCAGTGTGACTCACCTAACCTGCTTAGCTCTTTACCAAGAGCCTTATATGTATCGGCATGCTCTATAAAATATAAAGAGACACTCTTGTCTATAAAAAAATATGAAAGTACTATTAAAAGTAGAGTTATAGTGATAAAAAGAGTAAACTGAAGTTTTGAAAATATCATCGTAACCCTTGGTAATTAGTACATTTGTAGAGTGTTATGTTATCTTTTTTATTGGTTTCTAAGAGTTTAAAAGAGTTGAGCTTTTGGACACTATCGCACTTCATATATGTTTGTATATCTTTATGTGCAAAGTTTATATCTATGGCTATAATATCTTTAGCTAGGGGTGTTTTACTCTCCCATATATCAAACTGATCAAACCTATCATCTAGTAGATAAACCTCTGAGTTATAAGCTTCGTTGTAGACTATAGCACGAGATGCTAGAGTCCAGAGTGTTACCCCAATAGCTTGGTTATTAGGGTCTTTTATCTGTGCATTTGCTTCTTTCATTATCTTCTCAAAGCCATATACATCAAGTTGAATAGAATTTTCATCAGGAAGAGGGATTATCTTTGTTGCTATTTCTATGTAGAGTAAAGAAGAGAGCAGTACTCCAAAGCCTATGGCAAAAGAAACATAACGTCTCCAAGATAGAGATTTTTCATATAAATAATAAGAACCAATAGGCACAAAAAGAAGATAAAAAAGTGCTGACCAGTGTGGAAGGGCAGTTTTGTATAAACTTGAGTATGTAAAAAATAATAGCAGTGTTGCCCCAAAGAGTGCTGCAACAAACAGAAGCTCGTTTTTTGATTTAAACGCACGGTATAAGCCATAAAAAGCTAATGGAAAAAGAAAAGGATTATAAGCCACGAATTGTGCCACAAATGACTGTGCGAATCCTTGCCAGTTGACGCTGGAACTTCCGACAACATGTTGAATATTCCAGTAAATAACAGGACTGATGATAAAAAAAGCAATAGCAATGGATACGAGCAGTTTTGGCGAGATAAAAAGATCGTACCTTTTTTTAATTAAAAAATAAAGAATAATAGGCGGTAAAAAAAGAATAGCTGTATACTTTGAAAGACCTGCTAAGCCAACTAAAATACCGAGATATAAGAAGTTGTTGAAACTATCATTTTTAGATAGAGCATCAACACAAAAGATAATAGGTACTATGAGAAAAAAGAGTAGAGTATCTGGCATTAGCATCAAAAACAGAGCATTGAAAATAAACATCGCGTTTAGAGCTAAGATGGAGATAAATGCTAGTTTCTCGTTTGAGTCTATTTGGTAGATAAGTTTGTATACAAAAATTGATGTAAAAAACCCAATTGTTATAGCACTCACACGAGCACCAAACTCATCTATGCCAAAAACAGAGGTAAAGAGGTATTGTACCCATCCAACAAGAGGAGGATGGTCAAAGTAACTCCAGTCTAAGTTAAGAGCATATATGAGGTAATGTGCTTCATCTGCTCCAAGCCCTAAGTGAGGAGCAACAAGTAGCCGAAATGCAGCTACAAAAGAGATAAAGTAAAGAAGAGGGCGATGCTCTTTACTAGCTAAGTGCATCTAGTTTAAATTTCAGTGTGTTAAATACCCACTC
>JALSMC010000232.1 GCA_026987995.1 Sulfurimonas sp.
TAAGCTGTTCATCTTTTTCTTTATAAATAGCTTCTATCTTTTTTCTCTCTTCTATAAGCATCAACTCTTTTTGATCACGAAGCATTCTTGTTTCGCCTTCAAGTTTTTCTACTTTAAACTGTAGTTTTTCATTTTGTTCTTGAAGTAGTTTGTAGTAGCGTTCATCATTTTTTGAACTAGATAATATAGATGCAGATTTTTTTACTACTTTAGCTTTTGTATCTTCATTTATAAGTACCATTTTAATACCATTCTCAACTACAACTTCTAAAGAACCCCGACGTACACGATTATGAATAGCCTCTTTTGAAACTCCAAAATATGCAGCAGCATCACTTACATTTAACTTTTTCATAAAAAAATCCTTTTTTATCTCATATTTTCAAAAACTAAAGGTGCTTCCCATTCACCCTCTCTTACCATCTTCATAACCTTTTGCAGTTCATCAAGTTTAGCACCTTTGATACGAATAGAATCACCCTCGATGTTAGCAGTCACTTTTAGTTTCATCTTTTTGATGTCAGCACAGATTTTTTTTGCTTCTTTTGACTCGATGTAGTCTACTACTTTAAAAGTCGCTTTTCTATTTCCACCACTAGAGTCTTCTACTTTTAACTCATCTAAAACTTTTGAAGAGAGTCCCTGTTTTAAGAACTTAGCGATAACTATGTCTTTTAATGCATCAAGTTTGTTATCAGATGAAGCGATAACTGTTAGAGTTTTTGCTTTTTCATTAAAAGTCACTTCAAAAGTTGTACCTTTAAAGTCATAACGGTTTGAAACTTCTCTGTCTACTAAATTTATCGCGTTTTTAAAGTTTTGCATGTCTATCTTTGCAGTTATATCAAATGAGTGTTCTTTTGCCATTTTTTGCCTTTTATATTTATTGTTGTTATTATAACATACTTGTTAGTTAGTCTCTTTGTTTTAAAACTGTGGACTACCGTCAAAACCAAACCCACCATCAAAGGAGCCAAAATTTGGGTCCATAAAACCAAACTGTGCGGACTTCATTCTCAGCATCTCTATATCTGCCTTGCTTGAGATGTTTTGAGGGCAAACAACACTGCAGTTATCACATAAAGTACAATCCCAAATACCTTTTGTTTGTACATCACTCATCTTACCTTGCACATCATCTTCGCGTTTATCGCTTGCATATTTCCAAACACGAGTCAGAGCAAATGGTCCTAAGAAGTCGCCATTAACTGCATAAACAGGACAAGCACTATAACAAGAGCTACAGAGGATGCAGTCACTTTGCACTTCGTTTATTTTAGCATCATTTGCATCAAGGGTATTACTCAGGGCTACTTTAGAAAGCCATGCTTTTGCTGTTTTGTTAAAACTATATGCCTTGTCCATGTCTACAACTAAGTCACGAACTACTTCCATATTATTAAGAGGCTCAACTCTATCCCCATCTTGTATTTTGTAAGAACAAGCCAAAACTTCTACTTCGTTAACTCGCATAGAACAAGAGCCACAAACACTACTACGACAGCCACTACTAAACGCCAATGTGTTATCTTTTGTTTGTTTGATGTCGTTTAGAACTTCTAAAAGTGTAGCATCAACTAAGATACTCTCGTACTCAACAAATCCAGTATCTTTTTTTATACTTATTTTCATTATAATTCCTAACTATATACTAAACTATATAGTGAGCACCACAGCTCACTTCACGTGCTAATGCACTCTTAACAACAACTTCACAAACATCTAAACTATTTTTAAACTCAAGAAACTCAATGAGGTTAGTATTGTAAACTTTTGAAATATCACTAACCCCTAACTTAGATATGTTAGCTTTTATGTCTTGTACTTCTTGGAGTGCCACCTTAAGCTCTTCTTTTGTTCTCACAATACCAACATTTTTGTAAAACAAATCACCAATATGCTCGCGTTTGGCATAAAAATCAAGAACATTTTCATAAGTCTTTATCTCATCTATAACAGAAGTTATGTCTGCATTTAAAGGGATAGTTCTTCCATTTTCTTTCGCATAAAGTGCTGCATTTACTCCTGCCTCTTTACCAAAAACTACTATCTCTAAAAGAGAGTTTCCACCTAAACGGTTTGCTCCATGAACTCTATGGTTCGCGCACTCTCCACAAGCGAAAAGTCCTTTAAGAGAAGTAGCTGATTTATTATCAACTCGCACTCCACCCATAGTGTAATGAGCTACGGGTTTAATAGGCATAAGCTCATGCACTGGGTCTAAATTTTCATAGAGTTTTGCCAGTTTTCTCTCTTGAGGCAAGCCCTCATCTATGAGTTTTTCGCCAAGGTGTCGTATGTCTAAAAAGACATCTTCGCCTTTTTTTATCTCTGCATCTATTGCTCGGCTTAAAACATCACGAGGGGCTAACTCTTTTGTAAAACGCTCACCCTTGGAGTTGAGGATATAACCGCCCTCTCCGCGAGCTGATTCACTTATGAGGATACTACAACTTTTAAGCCCAGTTGGATGAAACTGCACAAACTCCATGTCTATGAGCTCTGCCCCTGCACGTGCTGCTGTTGCTATGCCATCACCCGTTGATGCCGTAGAGTTTGTAGAGTTTTTATCGTAGATACGGCTATACCCACCACTAGCAAGTACTACTGCGTTTGCTTCATAGATTTCTACTTCACCACTTCTTATATCTAAGACTTTTGCACCACAAACGCCATCATTTTCATCTTTTAAAATCTCTAGTAGATACTTCTCATTTTGTATCTCTATGTCTGCTTCAAGACATCTGTCATAAATAGTATGGAGTATTTTTAGCCCTGTATAGTCTTGTGCGTAACAAGCACGAGAAGCACTCGCACCACCCAAAGCACGTTGCGCAACTTTTGCATCTTGGGTCCGAGAGAAACAAACACCAATAGAGTCTAACCACTCTATAGCTTTTGGAGCACTCTCGCACATAAAACGGATAGCTTCTGGATCTGCTTCTCCGTGAGCTGACTTAAGTGTGTTAGCGATGTGATCTTCTACACTATCTTCACCTGCATTACCAAGAGCTGCGTTTATACCACCTTGAGCCATACAGGTTTGACTTCTAGTTGGGTACTCTTTTGTGAGAACTATAACATCAGCACCACTTTCTTTGGCATTTAGAGCTGCTGTTAGTCCTGCTCCCCCTGCTCCAATTATTAAAACATCACATTTTTTATTCATATTTTCTTCTTTAAAATTATTATTGTAAATTATATCATAAGTGTTAGTACATAGTATCGTAGAACTCTAAGTGAGCCCGCGACAATAACGAACCAAACAAACTTCAGTCTAACAAGACCTGCTACAAGTGTTAGTGGGTCACCGATGAGAGGTAACCATGAGAGCAGTAGAGCTAAGTAGCCGTACTTATGTCCTAAGACAAATGATTTTTTACCGAGTTTAGATGCAAAAAGTTTTGTTTTTGTTTTCTCGTAAAGATAGTAACCAAGATAATAGTTGAGAATGATGGCTAAAACATTACCACTTGAAGCGGATAGCATCGCGTTTAGAGTCGGCATCTCATTTGTTATGGCTAGATAAAAAGCTGCTTCAGAAGAAAAGGGGAGAATAGTTGCTGCAAGGAATGCGGAGAAAAAGAGAGCAGCCTCAGCCATAAGTGACTAGAGGTTCTCTTGGATATTTTGAGCAACACTCGCTATAAGTTTCTCACGTGCTTCAACAGATGTCCAAGCGATATGAGGAGTGATGTAGAGTCTATCACTATTTTTCACACTTAAAAAAGGATGCTCTTCGTGCATAGGCTCTTCGCCCAAAACATCTAAACCAAAGAAGATATTCTTCTCATCAATGATGCGAGCAATTGCATCCTCATTGATAATATCTCCACGACCAAGGTTAAGTAGAGTAGCTCCCTCTTTACAAGTTAACAGTTGTTCATAGTCAATTAAATTATTTGTTTTTTCATTCAAAGGGGCATGAATAGTGATAATATCGCAAGTTTTCAACATATCTTCTAAACTTGTTCTTTGGAAATCCTCTGTACGGTTGACACCACTTGTAGAGTAGTAAGAAACTTCCGCTCCAAAAGCTTGTGCAATGTTAGCGACACCACGTCCAATCTTTCCAAGACCAACAATTCCCCACTTTTTGCCCTTTACCTCAAAAAATGGATGTGTCACATCTGTAAAGATTTTACTTCTTGAATATGTTCCATCTTTAACAACTTCATCGTAGTAACGAGAATGACCTAAAAGATAAAAAAGCATAGAAAAAGTGTGCTGGATTACAGAGTCAGTTGAATAACCTGCAACATTTTTCACCGCTATATTTAACTCTTTGGCTGCATCTAGGTCGACATTGTTCATACCCGTTGCTGCGATACAGATAAGTTTTAAATTTTTAGCCTCAAGCATGAGCTTTTTTGTAATAATAACTTTGTTAGTGATGATAACATCTGCGTTTGTTATACGTTCTTTTGTTTCATCTGCATGAGTAGTTTCATAGTTTACTACTTCCCCAAACTGATTAAAAACATCTAAGTTAGTATTACCAAAAGTGAGAGTGTCTAATAAAACTATCTGCATCTAGTTATCCTTTATGCCTTCTATAAGTTCACGAGCTTTCTCTAGTGCTGCATCAACTTCATCATAAACAAGAGCAACAGCTAAACGACGTCCTTTGTGTGCTTCTGGTTTTGAGAAGACTCTTACAAAAGAGTTCTCTGAGAAAAGTGACTCATCTACATCTATAACAGGAGCATTTGAGTGTGCCATCTGCGTTTTGTAAGCAGCAGAAGCACCTGAACCATAAAAAGTAAAGCCTAAAGGAAGTCCAAGAACTGCGCGAAGATGTAGGGCAAATTCGCTTTGACTTTGTGTGATAAGTGTTACCATGCCTGTGTCATGTGGGCGAGGAGAAACTTCAGAGAAATAAACCTCATCACCTTTGATAAAAAGCTCCACACCGAAGATACCACGACCACCTAAGCCATCAGTGATTTTTTTCGCCATTTCTTCTGACTTCTGCTTAGCAATTTCACTCATCTGCATTGGTTGCCATGAAAAAACATAGTCCCCATCTCTCTGCTCATGCCCAATAGGCTCACAAAAAACAGTCTCACTTCCATTTCGAGCAGTAAGCATAGTAATCTCATAATCAAAGTCAACAAAAGCTTCAACTATCAACTCACTCGCATCACCACGAGCTTCTTTAGCTATCTCCCAAGATTTAGGAACATCCTCCTCGCTACGACAGATACTCTGACCGTGTCCGGATGAACTCATAACAGGTTTTATAACACAAGGATAACCCATGCGTTTACTCGCTTCAAGTAGTCCTTCCTCAGTTGTAACGAACTCATAAGGACCAGTTTTAAGGTCTAAAACTTCAGCAGCAAAAGTACGGATGTTTTTTCTATTCATCGTCTTACTTACTGCGTTTGCATTAGGGATGACATTGTAACCCTTATCTTCTGCTGCAAAAAGAGCATCGATGCTAATAGCTTCTATCTCAGGTAAGATGTAGTCAGGTTTTTCACGATAGATGATTTCAAGAAGTGCATCTTTATCTTGCATATTTACAACATAGCTTCGATGTGCAACATGATGAGCAGGAGCATTTTGGTATCTGTCAACAGCGATGACTTCAAGTCCTAAACGCTGTGCTTCGATAGCCACTTCTTTTCCAAGTTCACCCGAACCGAGTAACATTACTTTTTTTGAGTTTGATTTGAGAGGTGCAGAGAATTGCATATAATTATCCTAATGATTAAATATTAGGATAATTATAGCTAAAAGAGTTAAAGAGAAAAAACTAAGAAGAGTTTTCTTAGTTTTTAAGACCTATTAGTGTCTGAAGCATCTGATCAGATGTCGTAATCGTTTTACCATTAGCTTGATACCCACGCTGAATGATGATGAGTTGAGTTAAGGCTCGTGAGAGGTCAACATTTGATGCTTCCAGAGCTGAACTTTGGATAAATCCACGTCCCGCTGATGCAGCTGTACCGATGATAGGGTCTCCTGAATTGGCAGTTTGGTTATAAACATTTCCTCCCTCTGCTGAGAGACCTTCGTTGTTTGTAAACTTTGCCATACCAATTTGTGCTAGTCCAAAAGAACGACCATTTGAGAATGAACCTACTAATGTTCCAGACTGATCGATTCTAATTCCTATTAAATCTCCACCTGTAAAACCATCTTGGCTTATTCCAGAAGTAGAAGAGGCACTATCAAAAGAGGTCATTCCATCGAAGGAATTGGCAGTACCAAAACTAAGATTTACTAGTTGATCTGGAGCTGAACCATTGTTACCAGTAAAAGAGATATTTGGAGGGTTGTATGTTGCAAGAGAACCATCATTATTAAAACGGATAGAACCTCTCTTCTCGTTCAAAGGCGATAGTGTGTCTATTGTTGCTGGTTCAGGAACACTAATTACCATATCCCATGTTGCACCTGTTGCTGTGTCTACTGCAGTTTTTCTAAACTCCATTCTCACAGTATGCTTAGAACCAAGTGAATCAAAAATATCTATAGAACTTGAGTGTGTTGCAGCATTAAAACTTTGTGAAAGAGCGGTTCCTATAGAGCCAGCAGGAAGTACCGCACTAATAGCTTCCATATTTCTTGTAAATTTTATATTTTCTGTAATACCGTTAGCCGCATCGGTAAAGGCAGTCGCTTGTATATTTAAATCATTACCTGCTGCATCTGGATTACTTATTTCAAATTGACCTCGATCATTCACAATCACACTTACATTTGTTCCAGCAGCAGCACTTGCTTCGTTATCCATAGCTTCTCGCAAGTCTGCCATTGATGTAAAAACTTTATCTGCTCCTGCTGCCGTTGTCACATTGTTTGTATCTGAACTATAGGTATAACTAAATGTCGTTATCCCTCCATCAAAAGAGATATTCACACCTTGTCCCTCTTGAAGAGAAAATGCTTCTCCTGTTTCGTTAAACATAACACCCATATTTCCTGAAATTTCTGTAGAATTACCAGCACCATCATTGTTGACTATTCCATTATCATCTACTGCGAATGCAGAAGAAAAGCTCTCTACTAAAGGGCCTGAGTTTAGGTTGGCTTTTAAAACAACTTCTGAAGTAGGAGAGGCTGGTGTTGTTAAGCCTGGTGCGATATTTATACTAGTTATTGGCGCAGTTGAGTCTACTTTTCCTGTAACAGGGTCACGTAGCCAACCTTGTGCGATGAAACCATTATTATCAACAAAGTTTCCACCTGCATCAAATTTAAAATCCCCTGCACGAGTATATTTATAGGTATTTCCATTATCTCCGGAGATGATAAAAAAACCATCTCCTTGAATAGCAACATCTGTATTTTTATCAGAGTTTTGGATAGAACCTTGTGAGAAGATACGTGTAGCAGAACTTACAGTGGAACCCAAACCAACTTGTACAGGATTTTTACCACCAAGCTGTCCCTGTGGAGCCGTTGCAATTGCCTTTGTTTGAGCTAGTAAGTCAGAGAAATTTGCACGAGAATACTTATAACCAACAGTATTTACATTGGCAATATTATTTGACTCTATATCCATTGCCACTTGGTGAGACTGGAGTCCGGATACACCGGAGAATAAAGATTTTAACATAACTTATCCTTTAAGTTACTCTTACTTAAAGAGCATTAGTAATAAATATCTAGCATTTAGTGTACCAACTTTTTTCTAGTGCTAAGCACTCATATTTAAAGCTTTTTGCATCATCTCATCTGCTGTTGTGATTGATTTTGAGTTTGCATCATATGTACGTTGGAGAATTATCAGCTCTGTAAGCCCATAAGAGAGTTCTACATTAGAGCCTTCAAGATTGAAGTTTACGACTTCTGTTGCATTTATATTTTGACCATTTGCATCTTGACGAAATAGTGCTTCTCCACTGTTAGAACTTGCACTAAAACGTGTACCATTGACACGATCTAAGCCCTGTTCATTTTGAAAATGAAAAACAGCAATTTTACCAACACTACTCTGCTCCCCATTAGTAAAAGTAGCAATTACTTCTGCATTTCTATTAATAGAGTAACCTACTAAATCTCCCTTAATTGTTCCATCCGATATACTTGAAGCAGCTGTAGTAGGAGTGTCGATTGAGATAATACCATCAAAACCTTGACCTAAATCGATAGCAACACCTGCTCCATTATTATTGATACTTGTTACAGTATTTAAACTAAGGGCTCCAGTTTCATCAAACTCTACTTGTCCAACTTGTGTGTCATAGATTGTTAATCCATCTAGTGACTGAGTAGTCGCTGTCAATGTGTACTGATTACCTGGTGACACCTGCTGCTCATTTTTTACAAACTCTAAATGCAATTGGTTTCTGTTACCAAGGGGGTCAACAATAGAAGCACTCATTGTAATTGGTTCAACACCGACTCCAAGGTTTCCTAAAAATTTTGTTTGTGTAGTAGCCTCAGCTGGATATGTAAGTGTTTGAGGAAAACGCAGCTTTTCTTGGGCTGCTACAGAAGAGAGTAGTACTTCATCAACCTTATTTGTTAAAATATTATCTGCACTTATATTATTCGCTTTAGTTCCTAAAACATAAAAACCATCACTAGTAACCAGATCACTATTGGAGTCAAAACCAAAAGAGCCATCACGAGTATAGAGTGGATCTCCATCACCTGATACACCAAACCAGCCCTCCCCTAAAATAGCCAAATCAGTACTTCTGTCTGAAGGAGCTAAAGTCCCCTGATCTCGCATCATACTTGTCGTTTGAACTTGAACCCCTTTGCCGATAGAACCTCCAGATGTTGTTCCTGTGGAGATAGCTTCTTCAAACATACTTGAGAACTCTGTTGTATAGCCTCGATACCCTACTGTATTAATATTTGCAATATTATTTGATAAGACATCAATCCCAACAGAACTATTTTGTAAACCAGATAGTCCTGTATAAAAAGCTTGAGACATCATTGTAAACTCCTTAAATAGTTTTTAATATATCTCTACTACGTTCTCTAAAGGAACATAACTAGAACCAACTTTAAGCAAAGTTGTACCATTCTCAAAACGCACAGACTCAATAGGATATGCACCTAAACGTGTACTTAAGCTCTCTCCTGTTGGTGTTGTGTAGTCTGCATTTACACGATAGATACCATCCTCAGCTGATGCTCCACTAGCAGTTAAACCATCCCAGTCAAATTGATATACACCTGCTGGATTTGTCCCCATATCTATGGTTGCCACCGCATTACCATCTAAGTCAGTTATATTTACTATGCCTTGCTCCACATCTGAAGGGAAATAGACTTCAAAAGAGCTTGTAGTCCCTTTTTCATGGGCTATAGCATCACTTCCCATATCAGCAGTTTTCCCAATGGCTGCTACAGTTGAAAAATCATTTGCAGCAGTTAATGATGCTGCTAAATCTTCCAAGGCTTTATTTGTTTTATCGGTTGCTTCTAGTGCTGCTAGTTGCGATGTTTGGGTTAAAATTTGTTCAGTATCTGTTGGTTCAGTCGGGTCTTGATTCTGCAGTTGTGCTAAAAGTAGCATCATAAAATCATCATTTGTTAAAGATGTCTTATCTTCAACTGTTGGGGCTTCTGTATAGTCTACATATGTTGCGGCATCTAAGCCTGTTGATGTTATTGCCATAATTTTATCCTTTATGCGTAGTGAGGAACTACTATCTCCAGAGATTTTAAAATCTCTTCATTTTGCTCTTCATTTTGTAAATAACTGTACTCTTCTCTCGCTTCTTCTCTTCTTTGAGAATTTTGCTGTTGTTGTCCAAAAGCACCTTGCTGAGAACTCTCTGAGTTGTTATTAAAGTTTAATGTAGCATTATTTATTCCACTATTACTCAGTTGTATTTTTAAATCATTTGCATTGAGAGCTAAAGCATTGATTGCTGCATTGTTTGAGCTAAGATTTATATGGAGATTTTTACCACGTTGGACAACTGTAAGCTCAACTGAGCCTAGTCTTTGTGGATTAAGAGCCACTTTGATTCTAGTAAATGGAGATTTATAGTCTTCTATGGCAGTTTTTACATCTTGAGAGATATATTTTGTCATCTGTTTTGCTTCTGAGAGTTTTATCTCAAAACTATCTGCTTTTGCAATATTTAATCCGTCGAGTTTTTGTCCTGAAGTATTCTCTTGTCTATCACCTTTTAAAAGAGACTCTAAGTGTTTGCTCACTTCGCTTGTAGCTTGTGGTGCTACCACTCTGGCGGTTGCAACTGCAAAATCTGCAGTAAGACCTTTGTCACCTTTAGATGCAGTTTCACCACGAAGCAATAACTTCAATGTTTCATTCGTTTTTTTCTTAGGTATATTTGCTTCACTTGTGCTTATTTTTGTATTTACAAGCTGCTCAGTTGTTATCTCTTTTGGGTTTTGTGCCTTAAAGAGAGGTGTCACTTTTATCTCTTTGATAGTCTCTTGTGCTTTAACATCATTTTTCACTTGTAGTTCATCTGATTTTAGATTTATTATCTTTGATTTAGATGCTTTTTTCGTCAATTTCTCTATATCTGAGTCATGCCCTTCTTGTGTTTTAGCTTCTAATGGTACTTTAACTTTTAGATCAAGATTATCCTCTTCTGCAGGGATAGTATTTATGATTTTTGCACTTGATTTACTCAGAAGTTCTGGACTCTGTTTTACTTCTTGGAGTGTTATTTTACTTACATCAATGTTAAACTTTTGTGCAACTTGGACTAAACCTTTGAGGGTTTTTGGTAGTGCTTGTATCTCTGCTTTTTTGAAGCCTTCACTAGCAATTATCTTACTTTTGAGGTACTCTTTTGCATCTTTTACCAAGACCTTTAGCTCTGCTTGAGTCATAT
>JALSMC010000233.1 GCA_026987995.1 Sulfurimonas sp.
TCATTTGAATCTCTTTTTTTAACTCTTATAGCAATTTCTGTTCTTAATTTAATGTTTGTTATTTGTTGGCAATAGATTGGGTGGAGATGAGTTTGTAATAATTTCAAAGTATGTAGAAAAAAAGGAACTTTATAGTAAACTCGATAACTTGACCCAGAGTATATCTGCTACATATAAAGATGGCACAATAGAACTTTCAGCAAGTATAGGTGTAGCACACTATGATACTGGCATGACAATTTCTGAGTTAAAAAAACGAGCAGACATAGCGATGTATAAAGCAAAAGCTATGGGAAAGAACAGATATAATTTTTATTAAAACACTAAGAGAAAAACTCTTATTAGGAAATACAAACTATGAACTATGAATTTACTATTTTTATTATCGCTGCAATAGTTTTGGTTTATGGTTACTTTTCACAACTCTTACAAAAATTTAATATATCAGGTCCTATGGTTTTTTTACTCTTTGGAATTTTCTCTCCCCTCTTGGTTTTGACCTTATAGAACTTGGGCTTGAAGATAAGGCAGTAAAAATCATAGCCGAACTTGCACTTATAGTAGTTCTTTTCACAGACTCTTCGACTATAAATCTTAAGAGTTTGAAGAAAAACTATAAAATTCCACTACGACTTTTGAGTATTGGTTTGCCTCTTACTATAGTTTTATCTACTTATGCGGGAGTTTTATTTTTTCCAGATGCACCATTTTTATATATCATAGTAATGGCACTTATCTTAGCACCAACAGATGCTGCACTTGGTAAGGCAGTTGTAGTGGATAGAGATGTTCCAAAGCAGATTCGTGAGGGTATTAACATTGAGAGTGGACTCAATGATGGTATAGTATTCCCTTTGCTCATCACACTTCTTTTTCTCATCACTTCTCATGAGTCATTGAGTCATGATGGAAGCTGGATGGAGTATCTTTTTGAGCAGATTTTGTATGGTGGTATTATCGGTGGAGTGAGTGTTTTTACTACTGCGAAGGGACTCAATCATGCCATATCTAAATCATGGATGCAGAAAAGTTATGAGAACTTAACCCCACTCTCTTTAGCAATACTGACTTACTTTATAGCAGAACATTTTGGTGGTAATGGTTTTATAGCAGTTTTTATAGGAGGACTCTTTTTTGGTAACTTCTCGAACTACTTGACAAAAGATAAAGAGAACTTTTTAGAGAGTGAGGGAGAGGTTCTCATCCTTATAAGCTTTTTAGTTTTTGGTTTGACCTTTATTCCTTTAACATATGTGTTTTGGACACCAAAAGTGTTCTTATATTCAGTTTTAAGCCTTACATTTTTAAGAATGTTTCCAGTTTTTTTAAGTCTTATTGGGAGTGGCTTAACTCTTAAAAGTAAACTTTTTATAGGCTGGTTTGGACCACGGGGTATAGCTTCTATACTTTATGTGATGACAGTTGCTCAACATGTGAGTGCTGAGAAGATAGATAATGAACTTTTTGGAGTTATAAGTTTAACTATTCTTTTAAGTATTATCTTGCATGGTTTGAGTGCTAAACCACTTGTAAAGAGTTATGGTAAAGATTTAGATTAGTCGTATAAATTATTTTATATACTATTTTAGGGTATTATATTATAAACAAAACAGGAAAAAATATGTCAAAATTTGAAAATGTAACCGCAGTAAAAGCTGCAAATATCTATTACGATGGAAAAGTAACGAGTCGTACTTTAGAGTTTAGTGATGGAAGTATTAAATCTTTAGGTATTATGCTTCCTGGTGAGTATACTTTTGGGACTGAAGCAGCTGAAATTATGGAGATAATGAGTGGTGAACTAGATGTAAAACTTCCAGATGAAGAGTGGAAAACACTGAGTACTCCAGAGACTTTTAATGTCCCAGCAAACTCTTCGTTTGATTTAAAAATCAAAACGCCAACTGACTACTGCTGTTCATATATAAAGTAGAAAACAAGTAAATTAATTTAGATGCTTTGTGATTAGCTGTTTAAGACTACTCGCATCTAATGCACCACTGATTCTCTCTACCTCTTTTCCATCTTTAAAGATGATAAGAGTTGGTATACTTCGAATACCCATTCTAGCCCCTAAATTTTGCTCTTCTTCTGTGTTTACTTTAGCAAAAAGTGCTTTAAGAGGAAAATCTTTAGCAACACTCTCAAATGTAGGTCCAAACATCTTACATGGACCACACCAAGGTGCCCAGAAGTCAATGATGACTGCTAGCTCACTATTTACTACTACTTCATCAAAATTAGCCTCTTTGAGACTTATAGGAGCTGTATCCAAAAGAGATTTTTTACATTTACCACAGTTGGCTTTTTTATAGCTCTCTTTTTGAGGGACATTGTTTACGGATTGGCAGTGTGGACATACTACTCTCATGACTACTCCTTGAAGGATTTTATTGTTTCAGTCATACCAAAGTCGGGATGTTTTCTTGGTTCAAGAACAATCTGTGCAAGTTTCTTGTTGTCATTATTTATAATGATAGGTGCTAAAAAGTTTATATATGAATCTTCAAGAGGTTTTTGAATAATGAGTATATTGTAAACACTCAGTTTAGATGTTTCGTTTATGTCTAAAAGAATCTTAATATCCATAGGAATATCAAAAGAGTATTCTCTAAGTGCATAAGGGTTTACAACCGTAAAAGTGATATTTTCATTTTGTGTATCTTTTAGTGTTGAGAAGAGAGAATCTATCTCTGTAACAGTAACTTTGTGTGTGTCAGGAAAACCTAACAGTTCTCCGCGAACATCATAACTCATTGAATTTCCTTTAAAACAAGCCCTCTTCGTATTTTAAACTATTTGCTATTATATAACAAGAAGAGCTCTTTATAGTTGATATATTATAGCACTCTCCAATTCCAAAAGCAAATAAATTTTCATCTTTTAAGATATTTGCTCCATCACTCATATCTACTAAGTGAAGGCGGTTGCTCTCTAGTAGTCTAGCATCACTAACACCATTAAATTCTAATGTTATTGTTATCCAGTCAAATGCTCTTGCACTATCTTGAACTGCTAAGGTAATTTGGATTTGTAGGGGAGAGATGATGTCTAAAGAGCGAAACTCAGCATCTTTAAAATGCGAGAAACGCTCAGTAAATGCAGGGAGTTCCTTGAGTGTTAGAGGTTTCACGAATTAGTGCCTATTGACAACCAACACACTCCATACTTCTATCTTCAACATCACCAGCTACTTCAGGAGATTGTGAACGAAGGTAGTACGTAGATTTAAGACCGAGTTTCCATGCTAACATATAAATCTCATTAAGGTATTTACCACTCGCTTTATCAAGTGTGATAAAGATGTTAAGTGATTGTCCTTGATCTATCCACTTCTGACGAATAGCAGCGGCTTTTATAAGTAGTGTTTGGTTGAGATCATAAGCAGGTGTATAATAAGCCCAAGTCTCTGGAGAGAGTTTAGGAACAACAACCGGAATAAGACCAGATAAGTTTTCTTCAAACCACTTGCGTTTAAACACAGGCTCAATAGCTTGAGTAGTTCCTGTTAAGATAGAGATAGAAGATGTAGGAGCAACAGCCATTAAGTAACCGTTTCTCATTCCTTGTTTCTTTACTTTAGAACGAAGGTCATCCCACTCGTAAGTTGAAGCAAAAAGTCCACCACGGTCAACAAGGTTTATAACCTCTGCGTTTGCATGATCTTGAGGGAAGATACCACGACTCCATTTTGAGCCATTAAACTCAGGGTAAGCACCTTTCTCTTTTGCTAAATCAGCAGAAGCATTGATGGTGTTATAACAAACAGATTCCATAACTTCATCTATCTTATCAAAGTGCTCTTGTGTTCCCCATGGGATTCCCTGTTCTGCTAACATTTGTGCTTCACCCATAACACCAAGACCGATAGAACGCGACTTCATGTTAGTGCGTTTTACTTTCTCAACTGGGTAGAAGTTTAGGTCTATAACATTATCTAAACATCTAACAGCAGTTGGCACTATACGGTTTATATCTTCTTTTGTGTTGATACGTGAGAGGTTAATAGAAGCAAGGTTACACACAGCAGTGGAACCATTTACTTTTTCTTTCTCTACTACAAAGATTGGTAGTCCACCAAGTGAGTCTAGTGCTGTTACTTTTTTCGCTGGTTTTTCTATACCACTATCTACAGTAACAAGTTCATCTTCTTCATAACTAACACTATCACCATTTTCAAAAACAAACTTTATCTTGTAGTGATTTGGTTGTGTATTTTGAAAGATTTCAGTACAAAGATTTGAACTTCTAATGATTCCATAATGGTCATTCGGGTTAGCACGATTTGCATTATCTTTAAAACAAAGAAAAGGAGAACCAGTCTCAAAGTAAGAAGTCAGAATCTTTTTCCATAAGTCTTTTGCTTTGATGCGCTCTTTGATGAGTGACTCGTCTTGTTCTAGTTCAAGATAACGTTTGTTAAACTCTTCGCCATGTATGTTTGTAAGTTCACGAACATCATAAGGATCAAAAAGAGTCCAGATAGCATCTTCTTGTACACGACGCATAAACATATCGTTGAGCCAAAGTGATGGGAAAAGATCATGAGCACGACGACGCTCTTCACCAGAGTTTTTCTTCAGGTCTAAAAAGTCGTTGATGTCTATGTGCCAAGGTTCAAGATAAACAGCGATAGCACCTTTACGAGTTCCTAGTTGGTCAACAGCAATAGCGATGTCGTTTGTGATTTTAAGAAATGGAACTGTTCCACCTGCTGCGTTTTTATGTCCATCAATAAATGAACCCATAGAACGAACCTGTGTCCAGTCCCAACCGATCCCACCACCAAACTTAGAAAGCATAGCCATCTCTTGGTAAGCATCAAAGATACCTTCAATGTTATCTGGTGTTGAACCGATGTAACAAGATGAAAGTTGGTGACGAGTTGTTCTCGCGTTTGAGAGTGTTGGAGTTGCAAGCATTACTTCAAACTGACTTATCATGTTATAAAACTTTATAGCCCACTCTGTACGATTTTCTTCGCGTTGTGCAAGGAACATAGCAATAGCCATAAACATATGTTGTGGAAGTTCTATAGGATTTGAATCTCTATCTTTAATAAGGTATCTATCATAAAGAGTCTTCACACCAAGATAGTTAAAAAGAAAATCACGCTCAGGAACAAGGTGCTTTTCTAGCTCATCAAGATCATACAGATCTCTAAGTCCAAGAAGTATACGTCCTTCTTTTTCACCTTTGTCAAAATACTTTTCTAACTTACAGTAACCAGTGAAACCATTAACTTGGTGGTAGAGGTTAAAGATAAAAAGACGAGAAGCAACAAAAGTCCAGTTAGGTGCATCTATATCTATCTTATCTACAGCAGTCTTGATAAGTGTCTCTTGAATCTCCTTAGAAGTGATACCATCACGAAAGTGAATCTGTGCATCGACTTCAAGTTCACTCTGACTTACATTTGTCAATCCCTTAACAGCTGCTTGTGTGTATTTTTGTATTTTAGAGATGTCTAGCGGTTCTGTTCTTCCATTTCTTTTTATAACTGTTATCATATATATTTCCTGAATAGTTCAAATTCTTCACATAATTATTCTTTAAATAATTATATAAAAAATTGGAGTAAAAGTAATTGATTTTATCGAAAACATTCTTAAAGCATTTAAAAAAAATGAAGAAAATATTTGAAATATGTGAAGATTAATAAATCTATTTAAAGAGTATAAACTGTATTGATATTTAGCATAACCTAGAGGTTATACTAAAAGATAATTTAGCTGTTATTTAAAAACACGTTTGAAAATGTTATCAACATTCTTTGTGTAATAGTCATAGTTAAAACACTCTCGTATCTGCTCTTCGCTGAGTGAGTTTCTAAGTTCATCATCAGCAAGTAAATGATTTAGATATAAAGATTCACCTTTTTCATTTGTTGTAGCACGACCTGCTTGGATCTCTTCCCAAACTTTCATAGCATTTCTTTGAACTATTCTATATGCATCTTCACGACTAACACCTTGAAGTGGTAACTCAAGTAAAACACGTTGAGAGAAAACAAGTCCACCTGTTAGGTTTAAGTTCTTCATCATGTTCTCTGGAAAAATAGTAAGGTTTGCTATAACTCTGTTCATGCGGTGAAGCATAAAGTCCATAGTGATGAAAGCATCAGGTAGCCAGAAACGCTCAGTAGAAGAGTGGCTAATATCACGCTCATGCCAAAGTGCTACATTTTCCATAGCAGGAGTTACACAAGTTCTTATGATACGAGCAAGTCCTGTAATGTTTTCTGTTAGGATTGGGTTGCGTTTATGAGGCATAGCAGAACTTCCCTTTTGACCTTTTGCAAAAAACTCTTCCGCTTCATATACTTCTGTGCGTTGGAGGTGTCTTACTTGAACTGCAAACTTTTCTACTGAAGAGGCAATGAGTGCTAAAGTTGTTGCTAGTCTTGCATAACGGTCACGATGCACTACTTGGTTTGAACAAGGCTCAGATTTAAGACCTAACCCTTCCATCGCATACTCTTCAAGCTCAAGTGGTGCATGAGCAAAATTACCCATTGCTCCAGATATCTGACCAACTGCTATAACATCCATAGTCTGCTCTAGGTTTAAAAGGTGACGAGCCATCTCATCATACCAAACAGCAAGAGTCAAACCAAGAGTGATAGGCTCACCATGAATACCATGGCTACGTCCAACCATAAGAGTCATCTTATGCTCATATGCACGTACCTTGATAGACTCCATCATCATCTTTACATCATCAATGATAATGTTTAAAGAGTCTTTCATCTGAAGTGCTACACCAGTGTCAACTGCATCAGAAGAAGTCATACCATAGTGGAACCATCTTGACTCATCACCAAGGCTTTCAGATACACTTGTGTTAAACGCGATAAGGTCATGTTTAGTTATTGCTTCTATCTCTTCGATACGTTCAACTGAAAATGTAGCATTTTTAACAATCTTGTCTGCATCCTCTTGAGGAATCTTTCCTAACTTTGCCCATGCTTTTACTGCTGCTTTTTCTACTTCGAGCCATGCTGCATATCTTGCATGCTGTGTCCATTTTTCTACCATCTCTGGGCGTGAATATCTTTCTACCATTTTAATACCTTTTTATTAAGAAGTTTATTGCGCTAAAATTCGCTATATATATGAATGACATTTTACTCGAATATTCATAATAAACTAATTAAGGATGCACATTGCCATTTGTAAAAAACAAGTATATAGTAAAGACTAAACAGAGAGCGGTTTTTTATCTGATGAATGAACTTGGATATACTCAAAGAGAATCACAGCGGTTTATCTCTAAAGGTCGTGTCTTAGTGGATGGTGAAAAGATGGTTCGTACTGCTGGTGAGATTGAAGGTGAGATAGAGTTCATACATTTTGAGCCTATTACCAAAGGACTCAAGCCTACCTATGAATCTGAAGAGTTTGTTGTCTTTGATAAACCGAGTGGAGTACTTGTTCACCCTCAAACTAAACGCACACCCTATTCTCTCATAGATGAGTTAAAGTTTCAGTATGGAAGAGATGCAAACATTGCCCATCGTATAGACCAAGAGACTAGTGGGCTCGTTTTATGTGCTAAGAACAAAGTAAGTGAACGCGAGATTAAGATGATGTTCCAAGAGCGAGATATGAAAAAGAAGTATCTGGCAATGGTTCATGGGGAGATGAAAGAAAAGCTAGTTGTTGAGGCTCCTCTTCTGCGTTCACAAGACCAATCTAGTGCAATGGTTCGCATGATAGTAAAAGTTCACGAAGATGGTAAAGAATCTAAAACTACTTTTAAGCCGTTAGAGTATTTTGCTGATAAAGATATGACATTAGTAGAATGTTCTCCTCATACAGGAAGACAACATCAGATACGTGTGCATCTGTTTCACGTGAAACATACTATAGTTGGTGAGCCAATCTATGGACAGAGTGAAGAGATGTTAGTAAAATTTTTAGATAAGGAGCTTTCCTCATTAGATAGAATAAACAATGGTGGAGCCTCAAGACTTCTACTGCATGCTAGTGAACTTGAATTTGAGCTATATTCAACATTATATAATATTAAAAGCGAAACTAATTTTTTAAAGGTATGTTTAGAGTGTATGGATGTGAATAACTTTTAGTATAAAATAGTTTTATATTAGAAATTTCATCGAAATAATTAAATTTCTTGTTAGAAGCCTATTTATAGGGATTTTGAGAGATTCAATTAATATTTTCAGGATAAATTTATATAAATATTTTCTTAAATAGGAAAAGAATTTAATAATCTTTTTGTATATAGAGAGTATATTATTCACAAGTTAGAACACTGTGTGAATAATACACACTCTACTGTGAATTTAGAAATTTATAAAGAAAAGAAATAATATTTAAGAGGTGTTTTGAGAAAAGTAAGTTTTTTTAGTAAGATTTGATTTGTTATTTGTTTATAAGAAAAGTATGATATTATTACACTCAGAGACGGCCTCCCTGGTGTGTTGGTCGTTTTGCTTTTTGAAGAACGAATGAATTACTTCACTCGCTAAACCCCATTGTATCTTTTGATAATCTTTTTAACACGTGCTCTTAGATTACGTAGTGCATCAGAACTATTTTTACCATCTGCAGTAAGGTTCTCAAAGTCGTCACCAAGTTGTGCTTTAGCTATCCAGCCTATTTTATTATGGTATTTAATACCTACAAAACGTATATCACCGAAGTGCCCCTTACATAGTTTGTATATCTCTTTTATTCTATCAGAATCAATTTTTTCTGCCATAGTCTATTCCTTTATTTTAGTTAGAGCTATTTTAACATATTTAAAGTATTGTTTTAGTTACATTAGACTCTTATTTATCATCGTCTTTAAGTGCAAAGTACATAAAACTACCAACACCTACAACAAAAACTGTAACGATTAAAATTATTTCTCCTATATCTACACCACTTAATCCAACCATTATACCTCTCCTTCTATTTTTTCTTTGAGTTGACCACAAGCAGCACTTATATCTATGCCTTTAGAATCACGTATAGTACATAGTAGTCCATGTTTTACGAGATACTCTTGAAATGCCAGCATATCTGCTTTACTTGGTCTTTTATATGGGGTATCTGGATAAGGATTAAAATAGATAAGGTTTACTTTGGCTTTGATGTCTGAGAGTAGCTTCACTAGCTTCTTAGCACTACCTATGTCATCATTTTTATCTTTTATGACTAGGTACTCAAACATAACACGCTTACGAGTATCTATAGGAAAACGCTTCACAGCATCAATGATAGACTGAATATTATGTGCTTTATTCATTGGTATAAGCTCTGAACGTAGTTCATCATCTACAGCATGAAGTGATATGGCTATGTGAACACCTAAGTCCATATCTCCAAGTTTATCTATTTTTGTACTCAGCCCACTTGTACTAACTGTTTGGCGTTTGCCAGCGATGCTGAGTCCATCACTCTCTTTAAATATCTCTATCGCTTTAGCTAAGTTTGTTAGGTTATCAAGTGGTTCACCCATTCCCATATATACTATGTTTATCTTACGAGAATGTTTGTGTGCGTTATCTTTTTTGAGTGTTACTACTTGAGCTACTATCTCTCCTGCTGAGAGATCACGGGTAAAACCACCCTTGGCTGTTAGGCAAAATGTACAGCCAACTTTGCAGCCTACTTGAGTTGAAACACAGATGGTATATTTTGCTTCTTGACAGATATTTCCAGAGTCATCTAGCTGCTCTTCTTTCATCTTAAGCCAAACAGCTTCCATAGTTTTTCCATCTTGAAGCTCTAAGAGATACTTAATAGTTCCATCAGTAGACTCTTCTTTGTTCTTTATACTGAGAGGGTTAACTAGATACTTCTCTTCTAACTCTTCTTTCATAGCTTTAGGAATGTTTTTCATATCTTCATATGTAGAAGCATAGTTATGATACAACCAACCATAAATCTGTTTGACTCTAAACTTTGGACTTATAAGCGACTCTAACTCTTTTTTTGTATAGTCCATCAGAGATGGTTTTAAATTGCTCATTTTTTTGTTAGTTCATTTATACGTTTTTTTACATGTTCGGTTAAAAGTTTTTTAGCCTCTTCATGGTTCTTTAAAAAGTCTTCGTGAGCGTTAGCGTTAGTAAAGTTAGTGACACAAAAAACACCACCTGCAGGTATATTAAACTCCTGTGCTATTTTTAAAACAGCAAAAAATTCCATATTTTCAATGCCAACACCCAACTTTAAAAAGTTCTTTGTTAGCTCTGCGTTAGTGCTTATGTAGTTAGATGAGTTTACAACCATATCTTTGACATTAGTCTGATTTGTTGAAACTACATTATCAAGAGGTGTATATGCATCATTACTTAAAAATGCTAGTTCTATATTTGAAGCCGTTTTACTTTCTATGATGTCAAATAGTTTGGCATCTCCATAAGACCCTGCACTTCCAACGAAGAGTATAAACTCGGGTTTATCAAAAAGACAAAGTCTTGTCAGGTTCATAGCAATCTCTATTAGTCCAACACCCATTGGTTGCGCGAACTTAAATGTTTCGTTGTTTCCTGCACATATTATCATGTATTTTTTCCTTAAATTTTTTCAAAATTGAAGGGAACCTTTATTGTATTTATCACAAGAAAGGAATGCATCCCTTTCTTTACGTTAACACTTGGTTCTCTTCAGCAGAGGGCTCAGAATATAAATATTCTATAAGCGAACAGGTATGTTTTGTTCATGGAGATAATGTTTTAAGTCCATGATGTCTATCTCTTTATAGTGAAAGATAGAAGCTGCTAGTGCCGCATCA
>JALSMC010000234.1 GCA_026987995.1 Sulfurimonas sp.
AGAAGAGTTCATCTTTATAAAGATGCTTATGCTTTACAAAAACTATTAAAAGAAAAATTTTCACAATTTATTGATGAAAGTAGAAAATACTATAAAAAGGAAGAATTATGAAAAAAATATTGACTTTTTTGTTCTTGCATATAATATTACATGCCAGTACACTTAGTGTATATGAAAAATCTTGTGATAAAGGGGATTTTAAGGCTTGTGATAATCTCGGGGTACTATATAGTAAAGGAAATGGAGTCAAACAGAACTATCCCAAAGCCTCTCAATTATTTTTAAAAGCTTGTGAGGGAGGTGACTTCCATGGGTGTTACAACCTAGCTTCATCATACGAAAAAGGGCATGGAGTAAAACAAAACTATCTCAAAGCATCCAAATTATACTCAAGAAGCTGTGATAAAGGGAATATGAAGGCATGTTTTAACCTAGCAAAATTTTATGAAAAAGGACGTGGTATAAAGCAAAATTATTTTCAAGCATCCAAATTATACTCAAAAGCTTGTGAAGGAGGACATCTAAACTCATGTAACAACTTAGAAAATCTCTACTATAATGCACAGTGTTTTAGGGAAAATAACTGTAAAGCAAAAGAGCTTTATAGAAAAGCTTGTGATGGAGGAAATCAAATTGGATGCACGAACTATCGTATGGCAAGTCAGTACTGTTATTAATTTATAAAGAGAGTGTAAAATAAACTGTGGAAGCCTTAAAAATTAGATTCATTAATAAATCCCTTCGACAGCCGAGACTTTATTAGCTTCGGACAGTTTCATATACCGCAGAATCATGTTGATATCTCGATGCTTCATTAGCTTCTCGTTAAACATCTCATTATAAATTGGTCGCATATGATAAGCTACTCTATGGCTGTCAAGAAAGGGAGTTTAATTTTCTCTTTGTTTAAAAATTGAGACTACATAGACAGTACCATTTTGAATTTTATAAACAGTTGTATATTTCTTGTATATTAGGTCATGAGAATTTGTAACATCAGTATAGTAACTTTTTCTGCATCGTTGAGGCATTTGTGCAAGAGAGTTTATACTTTTTTTAAGTTCGGAAATAAATTTATTGGCTTTAACAGAAGTGTCATTTCTAGTGATATATAACTTAATATTCATTAAATTCTGTAGTGCTTCTGGTTCTATTATAATACGATAAAGCATTTAAGAGTTTAAGACCTTTTCAAATGCTTCATCAATATCTAAGCCTTTATTCTCTGAGATGTTATTTATAGCTTTTGAAACTTTTATCTGTGCTTCTTCAAAAGAAATATTATCAGTATCTTCAGAGATAGATATCTTTTCTTTAGGAAGGATATCAAGAAGTCCCATAAACTTATCAAATATTGAGTCATCAATTTTAAGCTGTATTGAGTGCATAAATCATCCTTTAAATCTTTATCTTAAATTATATCAAAAACTTCTAAAAACTAATCAAGCTAATAAATTTCCTACTGTTTTAGTTGCTCCCTAGAGAATATTTAATATATAATACTTAAAAACTATGACTCAAACAGAGTTAGCATTCAAAAGGAAAACAAATGGCAATAGACAATTCACTCTATGATTCACTGCAAAACACATATATAAAAATGACTGATTATTTTAATCAGATTCAACTTGGACGAGAGCATTCTATTATGATTGTAAAACACGAAGAGTTGGCTGAGTTGTTGGAGAAGCTTGATATTGAAGCTATTGAAGAGCAGTGGTCTGATATAAATGCACTGCATAAAGAGCTTGATGATATTAAAGAGGATGCTAAGAAAGTTTTAGAAGTATTAAATAGCGATGGGGACTCTTTAACTACTGTAGATTATATTGTAAGTGGTTTAGATAATGTATTTGCAAAAATTGCTAAACTCATTATATAAATAAACAACAAAAAATATTAGGCTCTTCTCTTCTTATCAATAATAAAATAAGCTAGACCTGCATAAACTACTGCTTGTATCCATAATGTTTTGTATTGAGGTATGATAGCATTAAACTCTGCACCCATCTGGTTTAGTCTTAGAAATCCTTGCATCGCAGGAGTTGATGGCACTAAATAAGAGAGGTTTTGTATAAACATAGGGATGGCTTCTAGTGGCCAGATAAATCCGACACTAAAGATAAGAGGTAGAGAACTAAAAAGTATGGTAGGGGTTGCTATCTCACGAGAGCTAAAAAGTGCCCCTAAAAACATCCCAAGAGACACACTAGCGATGATAAATGCTACTGAAAAATTTAATAAGTTTAATACAGAAGATATATGTGTCACTTCAAAAAATGTAAAACTAAAACCAAAATAAAAAAGTATGTGCACAAAAAATATAGCTCCAAAGATAATGAAACGCGAGAGCATCATCATCCAAACTGGTGCCTCGTTATAGTAACCCCTCTGCCTTGTTCTTATTCTTTCGTTTATCCCTCCACCTAGTATGCCAAGACCTATAAGCATAGTCTGTTGGAGTATGATAATATATACGGCTGGTATAACATACTGTGTGTAACTGTTGTTTGTGTTAAAGAGGTTTATGGTGTTAAGTGTGTAGGGTGTGTATGCTTTAACTGCTCCTACCATAGGAACACCTGATATAAGCAGTTTACCGACTTTCATACTTGCACTCTGTGTTAGGACTGATTTCATAGCTCCCTCCAAAACTGCACCATAGATAAGAAAGTAACTACTATCTACACCAACGGCCACAACAGGTGACTTCCCTAAAGTAACATCTTTAGAAAAGTTGTGAGGAATGACAACTATGGCCTTTATCTTGTCCTCAACTAAAGCTTCTTTTGCATCTCTTTCGCTCATATCATATCTTGTAATACTTATCTGAGGTGTGGCATTTAACTTAAAGGCTATCTCTCTGCTAAGTTTACTTTTATCAAGATCAACAAAGCTAATACTAAGTCCACTTACACTTTGCGATGAGTATGGTTGGGGATACAAGAAAGCATAAAGAAGAACACCCCCAATAATTGTCAAGATAAGAGCTATATCAGTAAATATAAGCTTGCATTCTTCTTTAAAAACTTCTAAAAATTTCATGAGAGTAACCTACTTCTAAATCGTAAAACTACTGGAATAAAGAGTAGGCAAAAAGCACTTATAGTCAATAGTTTATCAATTTCTAAGAATATATCTACACCGTAATTTGCTTGAGATATTTGCAGTTGCATATAGTGCGATATAGGAAGTATCTCTCTCCAAAAAAGTGCAAAAGAGTTCATATTGTAGATAGGAAATGTAACTCCTAAAAATGCAAAAGCGGGAGCAGTATAAACAGCACCCAAACTAAGTGTTCTTGCATAATCAAAGCCTATTATAAACAAGAAAAGTGCAATAACCTGATAAGCTACCACAGTTAAAAACATTCCAAATATAGTGATGCTAAGAGAACCTTCAAAGTGCCATCCAAGAGTTCCATAAATATAGGCTAAAAAAAGAGCACCCATAAGAGTAAAAACAATAGTATAGGGGAGAAGCTTCCCGATAATCTTCGGTGTAATATATTGAGTACCAAAAAAATCTCTCTCCTTTTGTGCTTTAAAAAGCGTGCCAAAACTTACAATAGTAGTAATTACAATAAATATCTGCCAAATTGCTGGTAATAATGCTGAGACTAAAAAAAGAAAATAGTTTTTATAGGTATTAAAAAATGGTGTTATTTGTAGACCGATAGGAGAAATAGTATGAAGTGCGGTATCTCCGTTTTGGCTTGTACTTAGGTTTTGCACGAACTCTACTTCAGCAGCACTATGAGCTACTGTTTCTATAAGTGCTGCTGTAAGTATTTTTCCTATCAAGATGTACTGTGTGTTGAGCATTGCTGTTACTTGAGGCTGTGTTTTTAAAAGAGTATCTCTTTGAAAGTTTGCAGGAATAATTAACATTCCATAAACTCTTGAGGACTTTACTAAGTCTAAGGCATCTTTCGCACTTGAAGCATAAGAAAATATTTTAAGTGTGGGCGAGGTGCTAATGTTGAAGAGTAGTTTTCGTGAGAGTTCACTTTTATCATTATCCACCACAGCTATAGGAAGCTCAAATGCCACTCCTTTATAAAATATACTAATCATAAGAACAAAACTCAAGAGTGGAAAAATTGTAATCAACAGAAGTCGATAATATGACTCTTTTATCTCCTGTATCTCACTCAAAAAGGCAGTACTTAATGCTTTAAACATAGACTATATATACTTAGAGTTCTAGTAAGACACTCATGCCTACTCGTAAATTTTTTATGGGTTTTACAGCACGTAGCTCAACTTCAAAACTTTTCATATCAAAGCCTTTACCACTCTCTGTTGCACGCCAAGTAGCAAATGAACCCATAACTGCAATATTTGTCACTTTAAACGCATACGATTCATCACTCAAAGCAGGTATCTTTACTTGAAATACTTTATCTTTTTTAAACTCTCTTAGATAGTCTTCACGAACTGCAAACTTAGCCCATGAGTCCTCCATATCTATCATACTCACAACAGGAAAACCAGTCGGTGCTAACTCACCTGAGTGAATGAGAACTTGTGAGACTTCACCCTGATGAAAAGCATACTGAGAAGCCTCTTTTATGTAAACATTTACCTCATCAACCTTAGCTGCATAGACTCTCTCTTGTGCAGAAGCTGCTGCTTTTATCTCAACTCTTACCCCCTCTTTTGCCATAAGGGCTATCTGATGTGCTGCGTTTGAAGTAAACTTTGCTGCTTGATACTTAGTATAGACTTCATCGCGTTTTTGTTCTGAGATGACACCTTGATTAAAAAGTGTATTGATTCTTTTGTATGTTGTGAGCATAAGTGCTTCAGCTGCTTTAGCCTTTTGCCACTGGTCATGTGCTGCTTGAACTTCTTGTTTTCTTGCACCATTATCTGCCTGTGTTTTTTGAGCACCTGCTGCATCTTTTGCCGCTTTTGCTTGTTTGAGTTTTGCATCTACCTCAGGAGAAGAGAGAGAAAATATAGCATCGCCAATCTCTACCCTATCCCCTTTTTTGACAAAAACCTCACTAATACGGCCAGGAAGCTTTGAACTGATGTTATAAGACTGAGCATCTATTTCACCCTGAAGGACTAAAGGTTTTGGCTGGTAGGCCTCATAAAAAGTGTACACAACCCAACTCACTAAGGCTAAAAGCCCCAAACCTATAAATACTAAACTTTTTTGCATTACTTTATCCCCTCTGATAACTTTTCTACTTGAAAAAACATCTCTCTATCCCCACTGAGTACACTCAACTGAGAAAGCTTTTGCACAAAATTATATGCCGCGTTTAACCGCTTTGTTTTGGCACCTAGTAAAAACATCTGTGCATCTACTAACTCTACTGAAGTCGATAATCCTTCACTAAACGCCACCTCTCTTAACCTATAGTTCTCATGTGCTAACTTTATAGAAGAGTTTAAAGCATTAAACTCTTCTCTATCAGACATCATCTCTTTATATGTTTTTTCAACTAAAAGAGCTAGTCCATCAAGTGCTTCAAGTTTAAGGTATTTTACTTTATCGTTTAGAAGTTTTGCAGCTTGAACTTCTTCGCTTCTATCTTTTCTCTGTAATAAATCTATCTTAACCATAACACCTGCAAACCAAGTAGGAAGTGTACTCATAAGAGGCGAGTCATCTTTATAAAGGTTATAGTTACCATAAGCCGCTACCTCTGGCATCCATGCTGCCTCTTTTATCTCGACAAGAGAGTTACTTTGTGAAGCTTTTGCATCGAGTATTTTTATACCTGCATAGTTAGCTTGTGTCTCTTTTTTGTAGTATTCCTCATCTCGCATATCTTCATTTACAAAGAGTTTTGAGCTTGGCTCAGGTTTTAGTTTTGTGAGAGAGAAAAGTGCCGATGAGGCTATCTCTAGTTTATGTTGAGCCTTACTTGTTTCTATCTTCGCAGCATCTAGTTTTACCTCTGCGTTTAGGAGTTCTATCTTTGCTATTTGCCCTTGAGCTTTAAGCTTTTTTGCATTTTCATAGTGAATTTGTAGGGCTTTTTGAGCTTGAACTCTTGTCTTGTAAAGAGACTCACTCACAACAACTCCATAGTAGTACTTTATGAGCTTTAAAAACTCTGTATCTTTTTTCATCTGGACCAGTGCCTGTTTTTCGCTAATTTGAGCGGCATACATATCATTTGCTGCATCTATTTTACCACCAACATACAGGGGCCATAAAACCTGTAAATCAGCTAAAAAGATATCTTGTTCTGAAAGGTTCATCTGTGAAGGAAATGCTATTGAAAATGATGCCATAAAGTCTGAGAGCTCTGAAGTATCTATATTTATAGGCTCGCTAAGGTGTGTGTAGCTTCCAGTAATACTCACAGAAGGAAGGTACATAGACTCTGCAGATGATTTTTTAAGCTCTGCACGAGTAACATCTGCATTTGAGGCTTTCATACCCTCATTTTTAGTTTGGGTACTATTCCAAGCCTCTTGTATACTCATACTCGCATAGAGTGAGAGTTTTAAAAGTCCTAAAATGATAAAAAGTTTCATATTGCTCCTATTTGTAAGCAATTGTATCCCAAATCTACTTAATTATAAAACTCTTTGATCTAAAATAAAGTCTACTATTACATGTATAAAAATCTGTATTTTCTGGTTCGCATCCACACTTAGAGTAGCGAGTTCTTTGTATCTATCTATCCTCTCCTCATATAAACCTCTAGCTCGTTTTTCATCTTGAAGTAGCGGGCGTTTTGCATGTTCTTTTTGTGAGAGACGATTGAGTATAACATCAAAGTCAGCATCGATGTAAACTATGAGTGATTTCTCTGCAATAGTACTATGTATAGGAAGTCCACCACCCGTAGCGATGACTTGCCCTTTTTTTTGAGTGATTTCATTTATACATTTTTGTTCTAACTCACGAAAATACTCTTCGCCTTTATCTTTAAATATATCATTGATACTCGCACCAAGTTCTTTCTCAATAACACTATCAACATCTACAAAATCTTTATGTAAGTACCTTGCAAGAGTTTTGCCTACACTAGTTTTACCGCTACCCATAAAACCTATCAATACTATGTTCTCATATACCAATTCTTTACCTCATTATTAGACTTCTTGAAACAAAAAGTCTATTATTTAAAATTAATTTTTTATTAGATAGGACTATACTATAATACTCTTTTAAAATACAAAGGATAAGTATGTCATATACAGATTTAACAACAAAAAACTTTAACGAAACAATTGATGATAAAAATATAGTAATAATTGACTTTTGGGCAGAATGGTGTGGTCCATGTAAACAGTTTGCTCCAATTTTTGAAAAAGTCGCACAAAAAAACCCCGATATTACTTTTGGTAAGGTAAATACTGAAGAGCAAAAAGCGATAGCATCACAGTACGATGTTTTCTCTATTCCGACACTTGTAGTAATGAGAGATGGCATTGTATTACTCAACCAAGCAGGAATGCTTCCTGAAGAAACTTTTGATAAGCTTATCACTCATGTTAAAGGCCTTGATATGGATGCAGTACGTAAAGAGTTAGACGAAGCAGAGGATGAAGAGTAATTCTTCTACTCTTTATTCTCCTCAATCAAAGCGAGAACTCTAGTAAGAGTGTTTTCGTTTGGTACACAGTTAGTTAAGACAGCCGCAGTATAGTAATTACCCATAGCTTTTGCTTGGTGTTCACTCACACCCTTACTCAGTTCTGCTTCGATAGCTAACTCAGCGTGTTTCTTGTATAGTATTGCATATTCTGAAACAGTTAATTTTTCTTTATTTTTGAGTTCATTACGGAAATCTTCTTGTAGGTTTTTCATTTTAATCCTTAAATTTTAGCAGATGAAGAGACTGTCTTACCGTTGATTGTCTCAACAATAGTTGTTTTTGAAGCTGTCTGAGTAATGATAAACTCTTGAGACTCACCTGTAGCAAAACTCCGTAGTATTAAAGTTCTAACAGCATCACTACTTGTGTCTTTAACAAGTTTAAAGCCTAAACCTATGAAATGTTGGAGATACTCTTCGAGAGTAGTCTCTTTATTATCGCTTGCACTCTCTTCTTCTTGTACAGCAGATGCACTAGTGATATCCTCTTGAGAGGCAACTCTAATCTTAACACTTGTTGCATTAGTCTCATATGCTATCTTTTGACCAACAGCTGGTGAATTACTACTATCTGCCCACTGAGTTTGACTAAACTCTTTTTGTTCTCCATCTGAGAGCATTATAAGACCTGTACCTTGCTCACTATTATACTGAAAAATCATACCTATAAAAATCATGCCTATCCTTACTCTATAAAATAATAAATGAATTTTAGCTTCTTTAGCTTAACATTGAATTTGTTATACTTTTAAAAACCAAATAAAGAGTTAATATGCAATACAAAACAATTACTAAAAAAAACATTCGCCTTATGCTTGATCGCTTTTATAGTAACGTTCTTAAAGATGACCTAATAGCTGATTTTTTTATAGATAAGTTAGATGATGAAATGATTTCAGATGAGTGGCAACACCATTTAAATCTTTTGACAGACTTTTGGGCTTCCATCCTTTTAGAAGATACGGCATATACAAGGAAACCGCTAAAGCCTCATATGACTATGAAAGGCTTAACAAGAGAGAGTTTTAGTAGATGGTTAGAGCTTTTCGCTCTAAGTGTAGATAAATACTACGAGGAAGAGGCTGCTAATAAATTTAAACACCACAGTAAGATAGTGGCAGATAATTTCATCAAAGCATTAAAACTCTAGATTAATCCATTTGCCATTTAAAAATAACACTTGCATAAAAAGATGTTAAATCTCTAAAGTTATATGTAGTTGTACCTTGTGTAGCTGTACTATCCATAAACATATATTTTGCACCAAGCTCAAGGTCTAGTGTCTGTGTTGCATGAAAGTTAAAACCAACATCTCCACCGTAGTAAGGAGTAGTAGACTGAACACCAGGATCCATCCCGTCAGCAGAAGGTGCAATCTCGATATAAGCAAGTCCACCATTTCCCCCAATAAAGAAGTCAGCATATTTTGAAAAGTTAAACTTGTACTGTGCTTCTATTCCACCCGTTAGTAGATTATTACTTCCATCTGCTATAAAATTACGTGCACTAAGAAAAACTCTATAGTTATCACCCTCAGCACCAAGTTTTAAACCAAAATGAGCCATACTTGCTGTTTGGATTTCATACCCTGCTGTATCGGTCTCTGCTCTTAAAGAACTCGTACCACCTTCAATTCCTAAAAGTGATTTTGTCTGCTGTGCTTGCACACCAGTAAAAGTTGTACCTAGTAGTGAAGCCACAACCAATGTCTTTTGTATTAATTTTCCTATCATATTCTTCCCTTTTGTTGTTTTATTATGTAGATTATATCGACAGAACTATAAGGTACGTATTAAAGTAGCTTATTTTATAGCTTTTGCACAGACATAAGCACTTGAAAATGCCCACTGAAAGTTATATCCACCTAGTTCACCCGTTATATCGACAACTTCGCCTATAAAGTAAAGCCCTTTAACTTTTTTAGATTCACATGTTTTATAATCTAACTCACTTGCTAAGACTCCGCCTCTACTTACTTCAGCTTTTGTAAAACCAAAGTTTCCAGCAGGTGCAAAACTGTAGTCATGTATTTTGGCTAAATTATCCATATCTTCTTTTGTCAACTTTTTACACTCTTTATCTTCTACTCCAAGAGCTAAAAGAAGTGCTTTACCCAATCTTTTTGGTAGGTTTATAACAGAACTCACTCTCTTTTTACTTCCAGTTGCTAACTCTATGATGTTTTTATCTGGTAAAAAGTTTATACTTATGAGTCCTTTTTTCCAGTAAAGTGATGCCGTTAAAATAGCTGGACCACTGATGCCTTTATGTGCAAAGAGCATCTCTTCTTTGGCTACTCTCTCTCCTACTTTTATGTTTACATAACAGCTTAGTCCACTAAGCTCTCGCATCCAAAACTGCTCTTTTTGTACAGTAAGCCCTACAAGTGCGGGTGTAAAGGGTTTGACATCTATCTCAAAACTTCTAGCGATTTCAAGTCCTATCTCACTAGCACCTAAGTTTACAAAACTAATGCCACCACTTGCCACTACAACTTTGTTTGTGTGGTAAATATTTTTATCAGTTTTTATCTCAAAAACATCATCTATTTTTACACAAGAGAGTATTTTCTCACCTAGAATGAGTTCTGCATTTTTAGCAGATTTTTTTAATACATCTATAATATCATCCGCACTATTTTGACAAAAATAGTAACGGTTTTTACGTAACTCCAACTCTACTCTGTTTCTATCTAAAAACTCGAGTAAATTTTCTTTAGAAAACTTCTGTAAGACCGATTTTATAAGTTCTTCTTCTCCATCAAAATTATTTAACTCTACACTTGTATTTGTAATATTACACTTACCACCACCAGAGATTTTGAGTTTTTTTGCTACTTTTTCATTCCCTTCTATTATTAGTACTGATTTTTTCTTTCCTATATTACCCGCACACATAAGCCCACTAGCCCCAGCACCTAAAATAATTACATCAAATATTTTCATAAAGGGATTATACGATATAATTACAAAAATATATTAAAAAGATAAAATTATGAACAATAAACTCCATATCGTATCACTCGGCTGTACGAAAAACTTAGTCGACACAGAAGTGATGATGGGAAAATTACAAAACTTTGACCTAACAGATAATGAAGAAGAAGCTGATGTTATCATTGTAAA
>JALSMC010000235.1 GCA_026987995.1 Sulfurimonas sp.
TGAAATAGGACTTCGTGTGACAACCATACGAACTTTTGATAATGCTCTCATTGCCATTCCAAACGGAACTTTTGCATCAAAAGATGTAAAAAACTGGGATAAACGCATACTTGGCCGCCGTATTAAGATGCACATTGGTGTGAAATATGACTCTAAGAGTGAAGATATTAAAAATGCGATAGCTCAGATACGAGTGATGCTTGATAAACATCCTGGTATTGCGACTAAAGCAACAAAGTACTCCCATCATAATGATAGGTCACATACAGCGAAGCTTGTCTCTAAAGATGACCTAGAAGGTGTAAAAAACAACCTCTTAGTTTATCTTGATAATTTTGGTGACTCAAGTATAAACATCTTAGTTTACTGTTTTTCAAAGTCTGTAAAATGGGCTGATTGGTTAGAAACAAAAGAAGATGTCATGCATAAAATGATGGCTATTTTAGAAGAAAATAATTTAGAATTTGCATTTCCTTCGCTCTCTATTTACAATGAAAAATAGAGGGCTTTAGAAGAAGCATAAAGCTACTTTCAGTCTATTTGGATAAAATCAGTTTTAAAATTCCATATAAAGAATATTTATGCAACAGACACAATCAAGAATAAACCTTTATGCACTTCTCTCTCGCATTATGCTTCAAGAGTTAGATGTTGAGATGTTAAAGATGATAAAAAATGATGAAACTATTTTAGACTTTTTTCCAACTTTGAAAAAATGGGCTCCACTTACAGAGATGGATGAGCAAAAGCTTTTAGAAGAGATGATTAATCCTGACTTCGTGAACCTTTCAGTCCTTCACCTTATTCCTTATGAGACTTTTTATACTCGTGAAGATCAGATGATAGAAACAGGTGGAGCTAATCCTGTTACAGATATATACTCTGCTTATGACTTTATGGTGGACTATGAAGTGGCTCGTACACTCTCATCTGACCATATTGGTGTTGAGTTAGAGTTTATGCATCACCTTGCAAACGCAGAGCTTCAAGCGATAAAAGATGAAAATGTAAACGCAGTAAAAGAGTTAAGAGAAACACAACATGAGTTCTTAAACAAGCACTTACTGCAGTGGGCTCCACTATATCTTATAAACATGAAGTACGAATCAAGAACACCACTTTACTATGATGGTGCTGAGATGGCATTAGAGTTTATACTGAGTGACAATGAGTACTTAACAAAAGAGATAAGTGCATAAATGTTAAAGTTAAACGCGGGACTCTGTGTACGCTCTTTAAGTGTAGAGAGTGAATGTAACAAGTGTGAACTTGTCTGTCCTACTACTGCTATTACAATAGGGAAGAGTAATCTTCCTGCTATTAATTTTTCAGAGTGTGTGACTTGTGGAGCTTGTACTGCTGTATGTCCGAGTGAAGCACTAACTTTAGATGAGTTTGATGCTACTAACTTCTTTTTTGATTTTGTTGAAGATGAAGAAAATCTTCTCTCTTGTCGTAAAAATGTTCCTTGTATATCTGCTTTGAGTATAGAGCATATAATTTCACTTGCAGTACTGAAAAAAGAGATAGTTTTTGACATGGGTTACTGCGATGGATGTGATATAGCTCACACTTGTCATACTCAGATAATGAAAAACTATGAAGAAGCGACATATTTGCTTGAAGCTATGGAAAATGAAGCGGTTATAAAGTTAGAGAATGTCTGTTACGAGGACGAATCAAAAGAGTCTAATCGCCGTGATTTTTTAAATGCAGCAAATCTTAAAACTGTAGCTAAGGTTAAAAAGAGTTTTGAAGATGAAGTACAAAAAGCGAGTGATGAACTTACTGAACATACTTTAGAAAAAACTGATATAGCACTTCTGCGAAGAAAAACGATTCCAAATCGCCGTAAGATATTTTTTACAGCTATTAAAAGAGTAGAGACTCCATCACAGTTTCACATAGTAGATGCAAGAGAAGTAAGTTTTACTTCTCAGAAGTTGATGGATGAAGAGGCCTGTACAGCATGTCAAATGTGTTACCGCGTTTGTCCTACTGGTGCTTTAGTTTCAGATGTGAAAAACTCGAAGATAGACTTTGACCCATTTTTGTGTATAAAGTGTCATATCTGTCATGATGTTTGTGAGCCAAATGCCATTACACTTGCAAGCTCTTATAATGTAAAAGAATTTTTTGAGCCAAAGGTTCAAAACCTTATGAGTTTTAATGTTAGAAGATGCGATGAGTGCGATGCATTTTTCAGTACAACTGGCAATGATAAAATGTGCTATAGATGTACGTGTGAAGAGGAAGAAGCTAGAGAGCTTTGGGGAATTACAGATGATATGTAAAGTGATAAATAGAGAAGGAAAAATCTTATGATGAATGATGACAACCAGATTTCTCGCCAGACAAAGCTCTTTGGGTTTATAGGTGTAGAAGCAGGGCAGAGTAGATTCTCAGCGATAATGAACAAGAAGTTCAAAGCCAACGATGATGACACAATGATAATACCTATGAACATTCGTGAAGACGACCTTTACTTTACTGTGAGTAATATGAAAAAATCGCAGGTAAATGGGGCAGTTATATCGAGTGAATTTGTTACTGATGTAGTAGATATACTCGATAGCTCTTCAGAGATGGTTAAACGAACAGGAATGTGTGACATACTCTACCGTGAGGGTGAAACTCTTCGTGGAGATATCTTTAGTGTTCGCGTTTTAAGTGAACATCTTAAAGATATGATGATAAATAAAATTGCCATTATCGGAACAAACCACTATGCAAAAGCCTTTTCGCTTTTAGCATGTGGGTTTAACATTAGCTACTTTAATGATTCACTTGAAGAGTTGATGGCGTTTACTGTGGAAATGGAGTTACAAGATGCTGATATCAACCGAATAGCAGACGATATTAGTGTTGATTTTTCAGGTTTTGATTTAGTGCTTGATTTTTCTGACCTTACATCTTTGTCAATGATAGAAAAATTACCAAAGTTATCTATGGATATGAAAAATAATAAACAATTCTCAGTTTTAAAAAACAGAGCTTTAGAGTTAAACGCAGAGTATGTAAGTTATGATGGAATCATTGAAAAACTTACTGACAAAGCATATATTGAAATTAAAAAATAGAGGAGAAAAAGTATGAATGAAGATTTAAGTGATTTAAGAGCAGAGTTTGACAAGTTCGTAAAACAAGAGTGTGCTATTGGTGAAGATGGACAGATAGAGCAAAACAGAGATGGTGGTGATCAGGTTGATGATGAGCCAGTTCCTCAGTTTGTTGATGCACTTACAGAGAGATTACTTGCTCCTGCTATTAGTGGTGTGTACCTCTCTCGTATAGATATTAAACGTGTGGCTACGGCAATCGATGAGTCTATTCCTATTAAAGAGCGTACGAAGATGGTGAGAGCACTTTTTCGTCATACAACAAAAAAAGAGTATCTAAGTGGTGCCTTTACAGAGATAACAAAACACATCAATGGTCGTATTTTAATTTACACTGAACTTGGGGATGCTTTTCCTGCTTCAAAGTCTATTTTTGATGAAAATATTACAAAAGCAAAGAAAATGGCTAAGATGTTTGAGACGATAATAAATGATTTTGAAGAGATTGAACCTACTTCTGACCCTTTAATGGTATAATAATCCTCTATGTTAGATAATACTAAACGAGTAAATATAAAACATGGCGATTCAGTTGCGATAGTTTTAAAACAAGACCAAGACACAGGTCGTTTAACTGATGGTATCGTTCGTGATCTTTTAACAAAGTCTCCTTCTCATCCTCATGGGATAAAAGTAAGATTAATGAGTGGCGAAGTAGGACGGGTTAAAGAGATTTATTAGGATGAAAGATAGATTTATTAAACTTTATGTTATTATAATGAATACTAATTCAAAATTTGAGATAAGGACCTCCTATGAAACATTTCTTTTTCTTTTTCTTTTTCTTTTTAACAACTATGGTACTCTCAGATGACTCTTTTGACCTAGAAGAAGACCTACTTTTAAGTCTTAATGAAGTGAGTGAAATTGCTACAAAAAGTAAGCTTAACATTGATGATAGCCCCTCTTTTGTAACAGTTCTTCATGGTGATAAACTACTTAAACTTGGCATTGATGATATTTTTGGAGCGCTTGGACTTGTTCCTGGTGTACAGCTCAAAAAAGAAGCAACGGGTGTACCGGTGGTAGTCTTTCGTGGTCTTTCACAAAAAGGTGAAGTGAAGCTTATGATGGATGGTGTTGTTATTAACAATACCTACAGAGGCTCTATTTATCATTTTCTTGATTTTCCTATTGAACTTGTTGAACGTATAGAAGTGATACGAGGGGCAGGGTCTATTTTGTATGGTTCTGGTGCTGTAAGTGGTGTTGTGAATATCATTACAAAAATGGCTTCAGATGAAAGTAGTAGTATCGTTTTTGCAACTACTAAAGGTTCAAATTATTTTGATGCTGGTGCTATGCTTTTGACTAATATTGGTGGTGTAAATCTGGCCATGGATACCTATTATCAAAACCATGATGATTCTATTGATACTCTTGATAGACATCTTTATGATTACTCCTTTGGTATTAGGGTCGAGAGTAAGAACTTTACTTTCCTCTCACGAATAAAAAAATCGGATATGGGGAATGTTTATGGTGTTTTAGCCGTTGAGGATACTGAAAAAAACAGATACAATAATATAAATGAAACATTTTTTGCACAACTCTCTTACAGTAGTGCTCTTGCTAAAGATGGACATATTGAAGCACTTGTGGGGTATATGCGATATGGGCAAAAGGTTGACTCTAGACACCCTTCACTTGGGGGTGTCAATACAGACTACTTAGAGAATAGCTACTATACACAGATAGACTATACCTCTAATATAATAGAAGATAATGAACTTTTAGTTGGTGGAAGATATGAGATTGCAAAAGTATTGGTAAGTCAATGGAACTGGAACAATCAAAATCCTGCACTTCCTCAAAATAATGTAAGTCCAGATGCTACACGAGAGGTTGGTTCACTTTACCTTAATGATAAATACACACTGAACTCTCAACTTGATATATCTGCAGGCCTGCGTTATGACAACTACTCGGACTTTGGTAGTGCACTCTCTCCGACTATTGGTTTAGTGTATAAAATAGCTAGTCACTGGAGAGTAAAAGGACTCTATTCAAAGGCTTTTCGTGCTCCATCTTGGGTAGAACTAGATTCAAACAGTGACTTAGAAGCTGAAAAATCAAGCTCAATTGAGTCAGGAGTAATATATAAAAATAATAAAAACACAACAGTGCGCCTCAATGCTTATGTGACAACGGTTAATAACCTTATCACAAAACCTTCCAATACATATATCCAAAACTCTTATGCTGATTTTATAGGAGGAGAGTTTGAATACATATTTTTACCAAACAACTCCCTTGAACTTAATCTATTCGGTTCTTACGTAAAAGCAAAAGATAGTGAAGGTAATGATTTAAGTGATATTGCTAATGAACTACTTACATTTACAACACTATATCAGTTCAACACAGGATTTAGTCTAAATGGACTTGTGAAGTATGTTGGTAGCTCAAAACGAGCTGTAGGCGATGGTAGAAATTCTTTGTCTAGTAGCATTACAACTGATATAACATTGGCATATGACATAAGAACTATTACTGCATTTCTCACAATAACAGATATTTTTGATAAAGGGACAAGTTATGCCCTTTTACCTACGAGTGCTAACGGTAGTGACTATATAGATGCTGGTCGTTCAGTTTCTGCAAAACTACTATGGAAGTTTTGATATGAAATTATTATTTCTTTTAGTTATTATGGTCTCTTCAATATTTGCCTTTAATGTTAACAGTTCACTATTAAAAATACATGCAACATTACTTCCAAAAATCTATCTTATGGACTATAACTATAAAGAGAAGATTAAAAATAACAGTATTACAATAGCACTTGTTTATAAGCCTTATGACTACCAAGTAGCAAAACAACTTGAAGAACTTCTAGAAAAGAAATATGTACAAGGGATTAAAGGGTATGAACTAGAAGTGAAGTTAGTAGCTTATTCTGATGTAAAGTCTGCACAAGCAAATATTTATTATCTCTTTCCAAGCAGTTCTGAAGATATAAAGCAAGTTGTCAAGCATGCAGATAGACAAAGTGCACTTACGTTTTCTTATAAGAGAGATGACTTAAGACATGGAGTTATGATTTCCTTAGTTGTATCAAAAAAAATAAAACCTCTGCTGAATTTGAGTGCTATTCAAATGCATGAAATTTCATTTCGTCCAGTACTACTTAAAATATCTTCAATATTTGACAAAAAAATTGGCTTGAACCTTAATGGTAATTTCTTAGAATATTTTGATATGTTAAAATATTATAGGGTCTAGTGGAGATGAGAATAAACTTTAATTCTATAGCAATTAAAGCGGTTGGAATAATTGCTTTATTTACTATGTTACTCGTGTTTTTAGGCAGTTTTGTTTTAAAAAACTTATTTGTTGACTCTTATACAAATCTTGAACAGGAGAAAGTTGCAATCATAGCGGATGATATTATCGATTCTGTCGCATTGAATCTTAGCTATGGATTTATGGATGCAGTTGAAGAGATAGCTGATAAAACACTTTCAAAAGAGAGTATACTTTATGTAAAAATAGAAAATTATGAAACATTCAAGAGTTTTATATTTAGTGATGCAAATATTACATTAGATGAGTATAGAAAAAATACTGACTTTATATATGAAAATGAGTTTAATGATCCTGCAACAGGTACTAGCTTGGGAAAACTTACTTTAGTTTATTCAAGTAAGCTATTTAATAGCTATATAGAAACTTTCAATTCTTGGTTTTTTTTAGGTATTCTTATGTTCATACTTGCTTCTGCACTTTTAGGCAATTTTTTATATAAGGCATTAGAGAAACTTTCTTTATTAGACAACTCTTTAAAAAACTTTAATCCTAAAAGTCCAAAAAAATTAAATATTATATTAACTGGAAGAGATGAAGTCTCTTCTATCACACGTTCAGCAAATATTATGATTGATAATATTATACTTTTTTTAGATAAAACACGAAAACTTCATGAAGATATACTTATAAGTCAGTCACATCTTAAAGATGCACAAAGAATGGCTAAAGTAGGTAGTTTTGAATATAATGTATCAAGCAATACACTCTCTTTAAGTGATGAATACTATAGAATTTTGGCGGTAAATAAAAATACTAAAATTTCATGGGAACGATTTTTATCTTTTATAATCGGGGCTGATTATAATCGTATGCAAAATATGCTTGATAGTGCAGTCTTAAATGGTTCTGATTTTGAACTCGAATATAAACTTAAGATAAATAATAATGAAGAGATTTATATACGCACGAAAGCTAAAGTACGAAAAAAAAAGGGTGGCGATACTAAAATAACTGCTGTTAGTATGGATATTACACAAGATATTGAAAATCAAAAAACAATAGAAAATTTAGCTTACTATGATGCTTTAACGGGACTTGCAAATAGAACTTTACTTAAAGATAGAATGCTAAAGAGTATTCAAAGAGCAAAACGTTTAAAGGAAAAAGTGGGGGTTATATTTTTAGACTTGGATCACTTTAAACTTATTAATGATACTTTAGGACATGAAGTAGGGGATGAGCTACTTATTTATATTTCACAACTTCTTCAAAAGCATATTAGAAGTTCGGATACTGTTTCAAGATTAGGTGGGGATGAGTTTATTATACTTCTTCCCTCTATAGAAACACTAGATAGTTTGAAGAAACTTGCAGAAAAAATACGAAAAACATTAGAATCAAAACACATGATAAATTCACATGAACTTTATTTGACTTCTAGTATTGGTGTTTCTTTTTTTCCTGAGCATGGTGAAACATGTGATGAACTCATACGTAATGCTGATACAGCTATGTATGAAGCAAAAAATAATGGTCGTAATAATTATGTAGTATACACAGAATCTATGGGAGATTTTGTTGATAAAAGACATTACTTAGAACAGGATTTGACTGAAGCTGTAAAAACACAAACACAGATTGAAGTTTTTTATCAAGTGAAAATTGATACATTCTCTCGAAAGATTATGGGTGCAGAAGCATTAGTAAGATGGAATCATCCCGATAAAGGCTTAGTATTCCCAGATGATTTTATTTATATGGCTGAAAGTACTGGTCTGATGTTAGAGCTTGGAGCTATAGTTATTGAACAGTCTATAGAGATGATAACCAAAATCAGTAAACTTGGGTTTACTAACTTTACTATGGCTATAAATCTTTCAGCGAGACAGTTTCAAGATACTCATCTTGTTCCTTTAGTGTCAAGTCTTTTAAAAAAATACTCTGTAAATCCATCACAAATTGAATTTGAAATTACGGAAAGTATCTCTATGTCTAATGTAACAAATACTTTACGAATTTTAGAAGAGTTAAAGGCTTTTGGTGTTTCAATAGCGATTGATGACTTTGGTACCGGGCACTCATCACTCTCGTATCTCAAAAAGTTCCCTATAGATACCTTGAAAATTGATAAGTCTTTTGTCATGGATATTATTGATGATGAAGAGGACAGAGTAATTGCTCAGACAGTCATATCTATGGCTCACTCCCTTGGTCTCAAAACAGTAGCTGAAGGTGTTGAAACACAAGAACATATAGCCATGCTGCACGATATGAAATGTGATGTCCTGCAAGGGTATGTTTATTCAAAAGCGATATCAGGAGATGATTTTTTAGAGTATATTACTAAAGGGCACCTCTAAATATAAAGTAGGATAAAAAATGAAAAAACGAACTAAAATTTTAGCAACGGTTGGACCTGCTTGTGATTCTGTAGATATGCTTGTAAAGCTTATAAATGCTGGGGTTAATGTCTTTCGCTTGAACTTCTCCCATGGTACACATGAACAGCATCTTATCATCTTAGAACGCATCCGTGAAGCGATGAAAAAAACAGGACTTATTGTAGGTATTTTACAAGATATAAGCGGTCCTAAAATACGAATAGGAAAACTTGAATCTGACTTTTCTTTAAAAGAGAATGATACACTTATATTTTCCATCCAAGAGCAACTTGGAAAAAAGCTCACTTCTAATACTAATAAAGTAAGTATAAACTATCCCCAAATTTTACAGCAATTAAATATAGGTGACTATATCTATTTATATGACGGAATTATTCGTACTAAAGTGACGGGTGTCAGTAAAACAGAAGTACGAGTTAGTGTTGAAAACTCTGGTATTCTCTCCTCAAAAAAAGGTGTTAATTTTCCAAATACTAGGCTTGGTGTAGATGTACTCACTCAAAAAGATAAAAAAGATATAGAGTGGGGTGTTAAAAACGGTGTAGACTTTATGGCTATCTCTTTCGTTCAAACTGCACAAGATATGCTAAATGCGAGAGAAATAGTAAAGAGTCATGGTGGTAAACAAAATCTTATCGCTAAGATAGAAAAATTTGATGCGATTGAAAACATAGATGCAATTATAAAGCAAAGTGATGGGCTTATGGTGGCTCGTGGTGATTTAGGTATAGAAGTGCCTTACTATGAAGTACCAAACATCCAAAAGATGCTTATTCGTAAAGCTAACACAGCTAATATCCCTGTAATCACAGCAACACAGATGCTTCTCTCAATGACTAGTAACGAAAGAGCAACACGAGCCGAAATAAGCGACATTGCAAACGCGGTTATGGATGGAACTGATGCTGTGATGCTCTCAGAAGAGAGTGCAGTTGGTAAACATCCAGTTTTAGCAGTAGAGACTATGACAAAAACAATAAGAGAGACAGAAAAGCTCTATAAGTACTATCGTTATGCTGGCTATGAAAATAGAGACATCGGAGATACCATTAGTGAGTCTGCTGTTAGACTAGCATGCGATGTCGATGCTAAAGGTATTTTCGCTATTACCTCTTCGGGTGCAAGTGCAAGAAAATTAGCACGTTATAAACCTAAAAAAACAATCTATGCAATAACACACAATGCACAAGTAAGAGGACAGATGAGCTTAGTTTGGGGTGTGATTCCTCTTATGTCGGTAGAAGAAGAGTCTTTAGAAAATATTTTAGATTCATTCATAAAACGAGGGCTTAAAGAGGGTTCTATCAAAAAAGAGAACGCTTATATCCTCACAGCTGGAGACCCCATTGGTAAAGCGGGATCTACAAATATGATACGAGTTATCACAAGTGAAGATATGAAAGAATTTGTTTAGAGTTAGTCTTTAGATAAGACCTAGCACATAAAGATAGCCTTGCCAAAGTGCAGCCGTAGATATTCCCGCTGCAACACCTGCTATGATGTCATCACCCATAACACCAACACCACCTTTAGCTTCTCTATCTATACGACCGATAATAGAAGGTTTTGTGATATCAAAGTATCTAAAGAGTGCAAATGCTAAGAAAGACTGTATTAAAAAACCATTATCAATATTCATTACTTCATTCATAGTTACACCCATTGCTGGAGCGATACTAAGTGCTAACCACATTCCTACAAGTTCATCTATAACAATATTTTGCGAGTCATGAGTTTTACTTAACTCTTCGTATTTATTTATTGACTTGATTGCAATAAGTGTGATAAGAATAGTAGCTAAAAAGAGAGTATTTGTATCAAAGTATATGAGGATGAGCATACCAAGAGGT
>JALSMC010000236.1 GCA_026987995.1 Sulfurimonas sp.
TCAAATGTATTAAAGTTTTGTTGTTTTAATTTTACAGATATTTCAATCATACTTTGTAGTTGGACATAAGGCGGATTCCCAATAACAACATCAAAACCACCACTCTCAAAAACTTCCGAAAACTCTTTCTCCCATATAAAAGCATTATCTACTACACTTTTATCATCTATAAGACTATTTCCACACTTGATTTTATCCGCCAACTTCGTAAGCTCTCTCCCCTTGACAGCAGTTCTTAGCCAGAGTGAAAGTTTCGCTATCTCTACGGCATCTTCATTTATGTCAACGCCATATAAGTTATTTTCTAAGATGCTTTTTTCTATCTCATAGTAGGCTGTTATGTCTCCCATGACTACTAGGTCTTTTTGTAGAGCCTGATGTGCGTTTATGAGAAAGTCTAGTGCTTGGTTGAGAAATGCACCACTGCCACAAGCAGGGTCTAGTATCTTAAGTCCAAGTAACCAGACTCTATACTCTTCTAAGTTGTCTTTTTGTATCTGCTCTTTTTTTGTTGGTTTTTTAGGGTTCTTTGGTGCTATTATATTGGTAAGTTTTAACTCGTCGCGTTTATCTTCACATAACTTTCCAAGAGTGTTTTCCACTATGTACTTCGTGATGTACTCAGGTGTGTAAAAAACACCATCTTTCTTGCGTTTGGACTTTTTAGCGTCAAATGCTACTTCATTTATACTGGCGTTTATCTCTTCTAAGTCAGTCAAAGACTGCTCAAATATATGCCCGAGTATATTCACACTCACATCACTCATAAAGTCATAGTCACTTAGAGCTTGAGCTTCTAAGTCGAGAATTACGTCGTCTATGATGAGTAAGTCTAGTTCTGTGTCTTGCGCAAAAAGTCCACCATTGTATTTTGGAATATTTAGCTTTTCATTTCCTGCGTTTATAGCGTCAAAGTAGAGCTTGTAGTAGTCATACATAGTTCTATCACCAAAACCATCGCCTTGATGGCGTTCACGTATCTCTTTGATGGTGTTTGTAGTTAAGAGTCCTCTGTCTTCTGCAAAAAGTATAAAGATTATTCTGTCGCAGAGTTTTTGAGTTAAACGCAGGAGTTTGGCTTTGTTTATGTCATTGTTCTTTACAAGGTTTTCAAAAAGATGATTTCTAAAAAGAGAAAAGTCTCTGTAAAGGTTTTTAGATATATCTAACTCAAACGATGCAGACTTTTCTTTGAGTTTTAGGGGTACATCATTTTTTATACTCTCATAAGAGAGAAGTAAATGCAGCTTTTTAAACGCTTCATAATCAAGGCTAAAAAGTGAAAACTTCTCATAAGCTGTTTTCTTGTCTATGTAAAAACGTAACTCGTCAAAGTTTGAGATGATGATGTACTTTGAGTTTGTGTGAGAGTTGTGGTAGTTAAAGGCTTGTATCTCTATCTTGTCTAGGTTCTTTGTATCTTGTGCTTTTAGCTCTATGATACCAATGACTTTCTCGTTTACATAGATGACACCATCGGCTTTTTTAGCATCTGTTTCATTTTTCTTTTCGCGTTCAAGGTTGAAGTCGCTTGGATTTGTACTATCAAGGGTATAGCCTAAACAGTTCTCAAAGATGTCTTCTAAAAAACCATGTTGGTACTTCTCTTCTTTGACTGTTTTTATAAAGTCTATTTTGGCAAGATACTTCTGATACTCAGCCCACCTAAGAGCTACTATACTTTCATCTTGACTTGCATTTTTTAAAACTGATTTTTGAAACATTTAATCTCTTAGTATTGGTGTTTATCGAGTCGTAAGCTTTTTCATCTCTTTAACTGCATCTGCTAAACCAGAGAAAACACTTCTAGCAATGATACTCTGACCGATGTTTAACTCTGTTATTTCATCGATTTTCATCATCTCATGGACATTATGATAGTTTAGTCCATGTCCTGCTGCTACTTCAAGACCTATTTTTTTTGCATGAGTGGCTGCTTCTTGTATCTTTATGAGTGACTCTTCAAGTTTCTCACTTAACTCATAACGTGGTAGTTCTAACTCTTTTACTGAGTGGTTTGAGTGCCCTAGATTTGAGTTGAGCATCGCCCAAAGGTTGGAGAAGTGACCAGTGTGTAGTTCTACCATCTCAGCACCTAACTCTTTACTTTTATCCATAGCTTCTATAGTAGGGTCTACAAAAAGAGATACAGGAATAAGACTATCGTGAAGTTGTTCTATGGCAAAACGGATCTCTTCTTCATAAGAAAAAACATCAAGTCCACCTTCTGTTGTAACTTCTTCGCGTTTTTCAGGAACAAGGGTTGCACGGTGTGGCTTGATGTCAGCTACAATGTTTAAAATCTCGGTATTGATAGAGCACTCTAAGTTCACAGGTACTTTAGAGTGAGCCATGATGTTTGTAACATCACTATCTTGGATGTGGCGTCTATCTTCTCTCAAGTGTATAGTTATCTGGTCAGCTCCAGCTTCACAGGCTACATAAAGTGCTTGGAGGATATCAGGATCATTTACTCTTCGTGCTTCTCTAAGAACTGCTACATGGTCTATGTTTACACCTAAGGTCATTTTTGCCATCTATTTAGCCCTGACACTTTTGTAAAATTCATTGTACTCTTCTTCTAAAGTAGCACTCTGTACTGATTTGCCTATGTAAACTTCAATAGTCATCTTTTCTTCATAAGGAGCATCCTCAAATACTTTCTCATTATTTCCAGTGATGTATACAGGGATGATAGTAAGTTTATTTGCTTTTGCAATTTTACTCGCACCACTTTGAAAACTTGTAATACCTTCACCTTTAAAACGCTCTCCCTCAGGAAACATATAAAGGTTCATATTATCAACTTTTTTAAATGTTTTTTTAATGTTTTTGAAAAAACTTAAAAGACCGCGTTTGTTGTCAAGGTCAACACTGATACAACCACTATACTCAAAAAACTTACCATATACAGCGGATTCAAAAAGCTCTTGTTTTGCTATCCATGCACCATTTTTATTCTCTCTTGCAAAGATGGACTCCATGACCATGATGTCTAGGAGTGAACGATGGTTTATAGCATAAAGGATTTTATTTTCTTTTGGAAGGGTACCGTGCACTACAACATCGATGTTTAAAAAGTTTAAAACTTCTTTAGAGTAGTTTTGACGTTCTTTTGAAAGTTCTTCGTAAGCAGGTTTTAGTGTGATGAAAGGATGAAAAAAAGTTTTTTTGAAGATTTGAACATATTTGAGACCAAGCTCAACCATAAATATAAATTTACCAATATTTTTAAGACCGAAAGTTTTTAGCATATATTACCTTTTTAATAAAAATAAATTATAGCTAAAAACAGTAACAAATGGCTATTTTACTTTACCACTTCTGTAACCTGGGTGTTGATAATCTGGCTTCTCACAGCCCGATAGCACACTCATAGTAGCAAGTGTAATGATTGTTATGATTATTAATGATTTCATTATTTATCCTTTTTTATTTTTGTTAGAGTCATTTCTGATTCCATTATTTTTATCTCATCATTTGCAAAAATACGGATTTTGTCATCTGCTTTGAGCTTTTTATCACTAATAGGATTTGGATACTCTATATGGTTAAGTATATGCTTAATAGTATTAATACGAGCTTTTTTCTTGTTGTCTGAGCGGATGACAGTCCAAGGTGCATGTTCTGTATGAGAAGCGAGAAGCATGGAGTACTTCGCGATGGTGTATTTATCCCATAATTGTTGAGATTTTTCATCTACAGGAGAGAGTTTATACTGTTTGAGTGGGTCAGTTCTGCGTTTATCAAAACGTCTTTTTTGCTCCTCTTTACTTACTGAGAAGTAAAATTTAAAGATGATGATGTCAGAGTTTATAAGCATCTTTTCAAACTCAGGAACCTCATGTAAAAACTCTTTATGTTCTTCTTGTGTACAAAAATCCATAACAGGTTCAACACCACCACGGTTGTACCAACTTCTATCAAAAAGAACTATCTCACCTGCTGAAGGTAAATATTGTGAGTATCTCTGAAAGTACCACTGAGAACGCTCAACATCACTTGGTTTATCTAGTGCAATAACTCTTGCACCACGGGGGTTTAGGTGTTCTGTTATGCGTTTTATTGTACCACCTTTACCAGCCGCATCACGACCTTCAAAAATCATAAGTACTTTTTTACCACTCTCTTTGATGTGGTTTTGCATCTTTAAGAGTTCTATCTGTAAACGGTGTAGTTCATTCTCGTATGCAAGTGTCTCTTTTTTTGTCCAGACTGCAACTCTGTCACCATTTGTATGTTTTACTTTTGCTTTTATTGTGCTCATTTATGCCACCTTTTTAAAAAGAGTTAGATACTAAAGAGTTTAGCTCTTGTGCATTTAGAGTTTGTGAGAAACAGCTTTTTTCTCCACAAACCATGTATTCGTCTGCTTCATTAATCTTTAGTAATACAAAAGGGTACTCTATTTTTGCTAAAGTTAAAGCATTGATATCAATATTTTCTAAAGATGTTTTGATAACTCTATCGCCTTTTAAATGTCTAAGCATTTGCATTAACATATGAGGAGAGTAGATAGGTTTACGACCTAATTCATAAGAGTTGTACTCCATAGTTTTAAAAGCAAAGTGTGTGTACTTCTCATCTTCTAAAAGCGTAGCTATACTTAAAAGAGCATCTATCATGATACTCACACAACTTGTATAGGTGTTGTCACTAATATCAGCTTTTGTAGTAAACTCACCTACACTAAAGCTCCATCGACCTTGGTCATAAAACTCTTCAAGTGCCTTGTTTACAAACCTATGTGCATACACAAGATAGACTTCATCTTGTGTATATTTATAAGCACTGAGCAGAGCTTGAGAGAGAAATGCATAGTCTTCTAAGAAAGCTTCTATTTTTGGTTTTTTATGGATAAGTGTAGTATGGTAGAGTACACTGTTTATAAACATAGTGTTGAGCAGTTTATCAAGATGCTTGATGGCTCTTTGTTTATACTTAGCATCAATAGCACCGAGTTTAAACATGGAGTGTATCATCATAGCCGACCATGAAGTTTGTACTTTTTTATCTACAAAGGGGTACTTTCTTTGTGAGCGAATTTGAGCGAGAAGTGGTTTTACATCATTAAACCATTGGGGTATAGTTCCATTTTCAAAACGAATGATGTTTTTACCTTCAAAGTTTCCTTCATGTGTTACAGACATTTGAGCTAATTTACTCTCAATCTCTTGGATATTTACATCATTTAATACTTTAAACACTTCATCATAGGTATAGATAAAGTAAGTCCCCTCTGCACCTTCACTATCGGCATCACTTGCCGAGTAAAAAAGAGCATCTTCACTCATAAAGTTATACCAAAAATCAACACATTCTTTCGCAGTGTTTAGATGAGAAATATCTCCGTAAGAGAGGTAGGCATCTACATAAACACCTGCTAAAAGAGCATTATCATAAAGCATCTTCTCAAAGTGTGGCACACACCACTCTTCATCTGTAGAGTAACGACAAAAACCACCATCAACAAGATCGTACATACCACCTTTTTTCATGGCGTTTAAGCTAGTCTCCACCATAGCTTTAGCACTTTTATCATCATAGAGTCTATCTATAGTAAGAAGGGTGTTAAGTGTTGAGGCATGAGGAAACTTTGGTTTTATAGAAAAACCACCATTTTTTACATCGAAGTTGTTCTTGGCTTGGAGCATAAAGTTTTTAGTGAAGTCCTCTTTTAAAACAGTCGCCTCTGTTGGGTGTACAACATTGTCCAAAAAACCTTCAGCCTCATCTGCATTTTTATAGAGTTGTGCATCATGCTCTTTTACTTTTGTAGCGATGAGAGTTGTAAGCTCTTTAAAGCCCATTCCTTCGATACTACCTGCGTTTGACTCAGGGGGAATATATGTTCCTGCAAAAAATGGTTTGTTCTGTGGTGTACAAAAGATAGAAGTAGGCCATCCCCCTGTACGGTTATTAAGTAGTTGATGTACTTCTTGGTAGTATTTATCTATGTCAGGACGTTCTTCACGGTCTACTTTTATACAGATAAAATCACGGTTAAGTATATCTGCACACTCAGTGTCCTCAAAAACCTTTTCCTCCATCACATGACACCAGTGACAAGAGCTATACCCTATGCTTAAAAATATCGCTTTATTTTCTTTCTCGGCTAAAGCAAAGGCTTCATCACACCAAGGCCACCAGTCAACGGGGTTGTTTTTGTGCTGTTGGAGGTAGGGACTATCTTCTTTTTCTAATCTATTTGACATATATTCTCTTTTATTATTTAATTAAAATTCGCCGCGTTTCACACGAGCTAGTACAAATGGGATGTTTAAACCATCATTGTTTATACCCTCATCACGACACGATTCGCATTTATCACCCATGGGACATTCATCATTTTCTAAAAGTTCATCAAGGGTGTTTAAATTGTTTTCTTTGATACATTTTGTAATATCTTTTATAGTTAGTGAGTTACAAGCACATATTTCTGTCTCTAAATCAATCATTTTTACTCTTCTTTTACATAAATTAACTATTATTTTAGACAAAAGTGTATTAAAAAGAGTATAAAGATATTAAAAGTTAAATTGCTTTAGAATTTACACAAATTATACACACTTTTATAGTATTATTATCAAATAAAATGAGAAGGTAAACAATGAAATCTATAATAAAAATATTTCTACTAGCCCTAATAACTTTAGGAACTTTAAACGCAGGGGATTTTTTGATGCCCGATGAGGCATTTAAACCCTATGCTAAAGTAAATGAAAAAGCACAGATAGAAGCAGGTGTAATCCTCGGTGAAGATATCTATATCTATGCAGATAAGATGAATGTAGAACTCAAAGGCACTACTCTAAAAATCAAAGAGATGCAAAAGCCAACATCAGTAGAGCATGAAGGCGAACAAGTTTACCTAATCTCTCCAAATATAGTTGTAACACTTGAAAACCCAGAAGGTTTGAGTGGAGAGCAAAACTTTACTGTAGTTCTTTCTTATCAAGGATGTTCTGAGATGGGTTTGTGTTATAACCCATATGTAAAAGAATTTCCACTCTCTCTTGATGTCTCAAAGCTATCAACTGTGAGCCCAATGGTGGTAGATGAGATAGAACTCTCAGAAACTGATGCCATTGCAGATACGATGAAGTCAGGCAATATTCTAATAATTTTACTGACATTTTTAGGTTTTGGTCTTTTACTAGCGATGACACCATGTGTATTTCCTATGATTCCTATCATCTCAGGTGTTATAGTTTCTCAAGGAGAAGGACTTACTACTAGAAAAGCTTTTGCTCTCTCTGTTGTGTATGTTTTAGCAATGGCAGTGGCATATACTATAGCAGGTGTTCTTGCAGGACTCTTTGGGGCTAACCTACAAGCTGCACTGCAGATGCCATGGGTTATCTACTCTTTTTCTTTAGTATTTGTTGCATTAGCTTTTAGTATGTTTGGCTTTTATGAGTTAAAACTACCAGATGCATTAGTTGCTAAAGTAAGTTCAGGCAGTGATCGTGGTGGTTATATCGGTGTTGCTATTATGGGCTTTTTATCAGCACTTATAGTTGGACCTTGTGTAGCAGCACCTCTTGCAGGTGCTCTTGTGTATATCGGACAAACGGGTGACGCTGTTCTTGGTGGAATGGCTCTTTTTTCTATGAGTATAGGTATGGGACTTCCTCTTATAGCTGTTGGTGTAAGTGCTGGGAAGTTTATGCCTAAACCTGGTGCATGGATGACTATGGTAAGTGCTATCTTTGGTGTGATGATGTTGGCTGTAGCTATCTGGATGCTTGAGAAGATACTTGACCCTTCTATTATTATGATAATGTATAGTATTTTAGGTATTGGCTTTTCATTTTATCTTGGTGTGTTTGAGAAAGACCATCATTTTTTCAAACATAGTGTAGCTATGATTATTTTTATATATTCTGTTTCTCTATTTATAGGTTTTTTAGCAGGCTCTTCAAGTATGCTAAAACCTCTTGGTTTTTTAAACCAACCGGCTATTATTCAAAATGGTGTTGTAGAGAATAAAAAAGAGCTAAGTTTTACTGTAGTACACTCTATACAAGAGTTAGATGCTGTTTTAGCTGACAATGAAGGTAAAAAGATTTTACTTGATTTTTCAGCAGAGTGGTGTACTTCTTGTAAAGAGCTAGAAGAGATAACATTTAAAGATGCAGATGTGATGAAAAAAATGAGTGAGTTCGTTTTAGTTCGTGCTGATGTGACAGCAAACACAGACCAAGAGAAAGAGTTAAGCCAGAAGTATGGTGTTTTTGGACCACCTGTTCTTATCTTTTTTGATGAAGATACTCAGGTGCAAAAGTCGAAAACTATAGTAGGATTTATAGAGCCAGATGATTTTTTAGCACACTTAAATAGTCTGTAAAACAAGGATAAATATGAAAAAAAAAATAATTGTATTACTTCTTCTCGTTTCATCTGTTTTTGCACAAGTAGAGTGGGCAGATATGTTCGATGCCTATGATGAGGCAAGAGAATCAAACAAGATTGTGATGGTTATGCTTTCACGCGAAGGTTGCCCTGGTTGTGAGTATATGAAAAATGTTGTTTTTGAAGAAAAGCAAGTAAGTAAACTCCTAAAAGAGGGTTTTATCTCTGTTGAGTTAGATGTACAACAAGACTTTGTACCCCAAAACCTTGAGTATTTTGCTACACCGACCTTTTACTTTTTAAATGCAGATGAGAAGATTTTAAAACGTATAAATGGCGGTGAACAAATAAAAAAATTCATTGAATCTTTAGAAGAGTAGTTTTTGTTAAAGAAAATCATTTTTGGCTTTATAGTAATTGTTTGCATAATATTTGTATCCACATTTTATGTGAAAAGAATGGTTAAAGAACAAAAAATAGATACCATAATCGATCAGCTTTCTATTACTTTAGAGAACAAACTACAAACCCATAAGATGGATGATCTAAGAACTGCAATATCCCTCTCAAAAAACAGAGCACTCATAGATGCTTTGGAAAATGATGATGAAGATTTAGGCTATGAAATATTGTCAGATATTTTAAATACAATTGAGCTAAATACTAACATTCACACTCGTGCACAAGTTATTACAAAAGATTTAAATATTTTCACTAGAAGTTGGGATGATATCTATGCAGGTATGCCTATAGGCGATTATAGAACAGACTTAGATTATTTTAAAACACATTCTACTCCACGAAGTTCCATAGAAATAGGACGGCGTTTAGGTATAAAAGCAACAGTTCCCATCTATAGGAATGGTGAACTTTTAGGTTATGTGGAGGTTATTTCTTTTTTTAAGTCTATTACAGATTTTTTTAGTACACTTGGTGTTGACTTATATGTTTTACTCGATTTCAAACATATGGATTCAGCGGTACTGATGACACAAAATCTTTCTGTCTGTGAGAGTGTAATAGCTAACAGAAATTACAACTACTCTCATATACAAACGCTAAAAGATATTGACTTAAATATTTTAAAACATAAGGGAATGGTCTATAAAGATAATAAATATATATTTTATGAAAATATGTATGATGGTCGTTCTGAAGTTATTGGTGGTTTTATCTTTGTACTGCCTGAGCGCTACTTAGAGTACTTTAGAAATCCAAACGATGATATAAGTTTTTTAATTAATGTTACGAGAAGTTCGCTTTATGATGTAGTAAAAAAAGAAAACTATGGAAGCACTATTTATGATGAGTATAGTGCAGATTCTTTTTTATATTTTCAAGATGTGATTGATAAAGAAGATAGGGAGATTTTTTTTGATGAGGCATATAGTAAGTTTGATAAGTACTCTAAAGATGAACTTATACAAATAATGTTAAATCGAAAAGTAATTAAAAAAGTTGATGGGAGAATTAGATGAAAATTTTGCTTTTAGAGGATGAATATTCTCTACGTATTAGTATAGAAGAGTTTTTACTTGACATAGGATACAAGGTAGATGGTTTTATGGATGGACAAGAGGCTTATGATGCTGTTTATGATACAAGTTATGACTTGTTGCTTTTAGATGTAAATGTACCTACATTAACAGGTTTTGAACTGCTTCAAAGATTACGCCGTGATGATATAAGGATTCCTGCTATCTTTTTAACTTCTATGACTGATGTAAATGACCTCAAAGAGGGTTATAAACGTGGCTGTTGTGATTATATGAGAAAACCATTTGATCTTATGGAACTTGAACTTCGTATAGATCAAGCACTTGCGACATATTTAAAAAATGATGGAAGTGTCATTGAACTTGGAGGTGAGTTGACATATGATTTGAAACGCTCTCAATTGATGGATGGAGATAAAGAGATAATTTTACGTAAAACTGAAAAAGACATACTCGAAGTGCTTATCAAAAACAAAAATGCCATTGTTTCTACTGAGATGTTTCAAGATGAAGTGTGGGGTGACTATGTTGAACCAGCGACGATTCGTGTCCAACTCAACAACCTGAAGAAAAAACTTCCCAGTGCCCTTATCCAAAATAGACGTGGTTTAGGGTACATCATTGAGAGATAGTACCTACTCAACCAAGTATGCACTTATATATACTGTACTCATAGCAAGTATCTTACTCGCTCCCCTGTTTTACTACTATACATATATGAAGCATATTCACTCTATT
>JALSMC010000237.1 GCA_026987995.1 Sulfurimonas sp.
CTATATTTATTTCTTCTCTTGCGTTCTCTGAAATGTTATAAGTTACTCTCATTTGAATCTCTTTTTTTAACTCTTATAGCAATTTCTGTTCTTAATTTAATGTTTGTTATTTGTTGGCAATAGTAGAGCAGATAAAAGGTATAGTAGTAGTTGCTATTTTTGCTTTTGTGAGCTCATACATTGTACTTTTTATCATCAACAAACTTATTCCTTTTAGAGCTGCAGATGATGTACAAGTTGAAGGTTTAGATGTAAACGAAGTAGGTGTTGAAGCATATCCTGAATTCAAACGAGCTATTTAGTCTACTTAACACTTTTGTAACAGATATTTTGATAATATCTGTTTATGATAAGGCACTCTAACTCTTTTATTTTTTCTATATTTATTCATATTGTTATATTTATAGGTATATTTCTTTCATATAAACAAGTTATGGCAGGCTTACATGTAGAAAAGAAAGCCCCTTTATTATGTATTAAGCTTTCAAGTGTTTCCCCTCAACCAGTGCATAAACAAGAAAAAACCCCCATAAAAAAGAAAGTTAAAAAGAGAAAAGTCAAAAAATTAAAAACAAAGAAAATAGATTGCACTAAAGAAGTTGCAGTAGCAAATGTAATTATTAGGGATGAAATAGTTATCTTAAAAGATGAACCTCTAGTTGAGAAAAATCTTAGTGAAAATAATGTTAAAACTGATGAAAAGAAGATTAAAGAAGTAGAATCAAAACCTGTAAAAGTTGTAAAAGCTAAAATTGCTCCTGAAAAAGAGTATATAGATGAAAATATTGCAAAAATAGTAGCATTACTCCAAGAAAACTTGCACTATCCACGACGAGCAAGGAAAAGAGGCATTCAAGGAGAAGTATTAGTTCGCTTTACTCTTTCTGTCGAGGCTCATATATCTAAGATTAAAGTCCTCTCCTCAAATAGTGAGATTTTAAGTAGAGGAGCAGTGCAAACTATAAAAAATATCGATAAAAAGCTTCCAAAACCAAAACAAAATATTACATTTAATGTTCCCATCGCATATACATTGAACTAATAGGTGTGAAAACTAAAAGTTTTATAACTATAAATAAAAGTAATTATACAAAAGTACCATTTTATAAGTTTTTATGATACAATATTCATGATAGAAAATTTAATATCGAAGGATTTATTATGGGTATGTTACTTATTTCACTGGCGTCAGCTTTAGTTTTTGGGTTAGTTGTATTTTTTATTTGTGAAGAGAAGTCATTAACGAATGCAAACTTTTCAGATATGAAAGGTCTTTTTACGGAAGAGTTAAAGCTTTCGGAATGTGTTGGAGAATTTCATACTATTCGTTATATGTTTGCCTATGTTGTTGTTCTTTTCTTTTTTGACTTGATTATCGCACAGATGGTATTTATACCAAATGGGTTTGGAATGGCAGAAATTATGGCCTATGTGTTTATGCCATCTTTAGTAGGATCTTGGCTTATTTTATTAATTAAGTGGACATATCAGCCTGTAATTAAAGTTATCTCATCATTTATGTATGGTGCAGGCTATATTGGGGCAGCTGTATTTGCATTTGCTTTTACATATATTACATCAGTAGCATCATAAAAACTTTTAAATAGCAGATATTTATATAAATATCTGCTCTCTTCTACATAAAAGTTAATTAGACTTTTTTTTCTCCACAAACATACGACAAGGTACTCCACTACTTTGAAAAACAACCATAGATGGGATGATATGTGATTTAAAACCATATGACTTGCATCCATGAGGTTTTTGTGGCTCCCATGTAACAAAATAGTATTGACATCTTCTACAATTGATTCTTTTCACATACTGACCTTTTTTTAAGTGTAAAATATTAGCATATTAGATACAATTATCAAATAAAATTTTAACAAAGAGAGCCTTATGGACAAGATATTACTAATGTTTCAACTACAAAATCAACTTAACTGTGCGACAAATGGCGATGACTGGACTAAGGGTGTAACAAAAAATGGAAAAACCATAAACTGGAGACGCTGTATCTACATGGAATGTGCAGAGATGATAGATAGCTTTTCATGGAAACACTGGAAAGCTATAGATGCTCAGCCTGATTGGGATAACCACCAGATAGAAGTTATTGATGTTTGGCACTTTATCATGAGTTTAGCTATTGAGAACTATAGCCAAACACTTAGAGGTGGTGTTGATGATGTAGCTATTAGTGTATCTGAACTAGAGTCGTTTTCTAAGATAGACATACAAGAGGAAAACTTTTCTGCTCAAGATGATGTAATAGCAAAGGTTGAAAACCTTATTCGTCTCTCTATCTCACAAGATGATTTGGAGTTAGAGCAGTTGATCTGTGAGTTTTTTGACCTTGTAGTTATGAGTGGTCTTAATTTAGAGTCTTTGTATAGACTCTATGTAGGTAAAAATATCTTAAACCAGTTTCGTCAAGATAATGGTTACAAAGATGGGACTTACATAAAAGTTTGGGCAGGAGAAGAGGATAATGTTGTGATGAAACGTATCTGGGAAGAAAATGCTGACATTAAACCTGATAGTTTATATAAAGAGTTAGTCAAGTCTTATGCCTCACTTACTAAAAGTTAAGAATCTCTCTTTTGGGTACACAAAAGAGAACTTACTTTTAAAAAATTTCTCTTTAGAGCTTAAAAGAGGGGAGATAAAGGCTGTGGTTGGTGAGAGTGGTGCTGGAAAGAGTACACTTTTTGAACTCATATTAAAAACACTCAAGCCTTTAGATGGAACTATTGAAGTGGCATCGTGTTCACAAGTTTTTCAAGACCCTTATAGCTCTTTTCATCCAAGCTATTCTCTGCTAAATCAAATACAGGATGTCGCGCCTTTAGACGAACTGCAAAAGTATTTAAAACTAATTGACTTAGATTATAACTTACTTTTAAAGCTTCCACATGAACTCTCAGGTGGACAACTTCAACGTGCTTCCATTTTAAGAGCGATACTTATGAAACCAGATATATTATTACTTGATGAACCTACATCAGCTTTAGATAATGTGATACAACTTGAAGTGATGAAAATGCTCATGAATCATTTAGATTCTATTGCTATGTTGCTTATAACACACGACATAGAATTAGCACAGTGGTGTGCAGACGAGATTATTACGATTTAAAAATATTACTTATGAGGTAAAATCCACCGCCTGCCATAAGAACTGTACCAAAAAGATTGAGTGCCATATTACTCAGTGCTAAAACGATACTACCACTCTCTATAAGCCAGAATGTCTCCATGGCAAAGGTAGAGTAAGTTGTAAGTGCTCCAAGCACACCTGTTGTAAGAAACGATTTCATATGTACAGAAAAAACATTTGTATACATGAAGTAGGCAAATAAGCATCCCATAACAAAACTACCAATAAGGTTTACTCCAAGTGTTCCAAATGGAAGAACATGAGGTACTTTATGCGAAATAAATCCGTTTAAGTAAACACGTAATACAGCACCTATAAAACCACCGCTACCTATTACTAATATTGATTGCCAACTCATCATCATATACCTTTTGCATTTTTACTCGTAAGTCTTTTAACCAGTTTGGATTACTTCTATCGGCGACAAAGGGTTTCATAAAAACAACAGTAATGTTTTTTGCAGAGTAATGAAATCTTTTGATATCGTAACAGCTCAAAGTATTGACTAAAACAACTGGTTGTACTTTAAGCTGATACTTGTCAGCAACAAACTTCGCACCTGATTTAAACGGTAATATACGACCGTTTTTTGTTCTAGTTCCTTCAGGAAACATTGCAATAATACGTTTCTTATTTACTCTATCTTTGACAGCTCGTAGCAGTTTTACAAGAGATGTTTTACTTTCTCTTTCTATCTCTATATCTTCGGGTAGACTCATAGCAAGACCAAAAAATGGAACTTTAAAAAGGGCTTTCTTGGCTACCCAGGTTAAATCCTTTTTTGTACTAGTTTCTAGTACTCCTACATCTATATCACTCTGATGGTTGATAAGAAGCATCTGTGTGTCTGGATCTTCTGTACCTTTAACTGTAGTAGAGTAGAAGGTAAAGTATCGTGCGAACCAGTTAGAGATTTTTCTAGGATAAGGACGAGGAAGTAGTGGAAACAGTATTATAGATAAAGCAATAGCTATAAATATGATTATAGTAGCATATAGCCAACTAATATGTGCAAATATCTTCATTCTTGACCCATCCTATTTTTTCATTTTTTAGTTTTACTTTTGCAAAACCATCTACACTTCCTTCTTTTAAAAGTTTATACCGTGTAGGTGTAGTTTCAAATATTGTTCCATTATTAACAGGTAAAAGCCGTATCTGTGCACCTTGTTTAATACAAATTTCTTGTTCTGGTATAGCGATATAAGCTATGTAGATAAGAGGAATCATAAGAAGGATTAAATAGACATACTTTCTTCTCCATAGTATAAAAATAAAAGCTATAAATGCAACTACACCTGCAATCTGCATCTTTAGTCTCTCTTTGGACTGATCTTTAGGTTTGAGATCACTCTGTGTTGTTACACTATCATCTTCAACAATTATAGGTATGATAATGTTTACATATTTATTTTTTAAAAGATTAAAGTAAGAAAAAGAAAAATTCTCTATTTTTTTATCAATTACTAAAAAGTAAGTTATTTTTGAATCAAGATATGATTCGTAGACGGACTCAATACCTTGTTTAAAGACATTTTCAAAATTCATAGCTTGTATATCAGAGTTTTGAGCACTTGCAACTAAGACAATGATGTTATGCTTATTATCAAATACTGTTGTTTTGTACTCTATAAGTTCAAAATTGTTTGCAATGACTTTTGAAAAATTCTTTTTTGGGTTAAGTGTGACAACATTAAGTTTTTTACCTAAAATATAGCTTGAATTATACTCTTGTGAGGCAATAAGTGTCGCATTTACATCAGGAAGTTGTGCCCATCTCTGAGTACTTAATAGATAAAAAGTATCATAAAAATACTTTCCTTTTTTGACTCTGTCTGGAGTATCATTGAGTATTTCAAGACCACTTAAATTTGAAAACTCATAATGTATATCCTCAAAATCTCTAACAGTAGAAAGAGCCTTAAGTGTTATGGGAAAGATTTCCCCTTTTATTACTCTCTGTGGTACATTCTCATAACTAAGGTAGATAACTTTGTTCGCACTTAGTGATGATAAAAATAAAAAAGAGAGTAATAAAAGTTTTATCACGATGCTAGAAATCCTTCAAGCATTTTTACACCATCATCACTACCAAGTATAGATTCCATAGCACGTTCAGGGTGAGGCATAAGACCAAATACATTTTTGTTTTTGTTGCAGATACCAGCGATAGAACTTACACTTCCATTAGGGTTTTGAATATTTCCCTCTTTGTCCGTATATCTAAGTAAAATTTGATTGTTAGCTTCTAAGTCTGCTAAACCTACTTCATCTATAAAGTAGTTGCCATCATGATGTGCGATAGGGATATTTACAATGTCACCACTGTCTAGCTTTTCTAAGAAAATGTTGTCGTTGTTTTCAACTTTTAAAGTATGGTGCTTTGAGATAAAATGAAGACCATCGTTGCGTTTAAGAGCACCTGGGAGTAGACCTGCCTCTGTTAAAACTTGAAAACCATTACAGATACCAAGAACTTTCCCACCTTTGTTTGCATATGCTGTTACTGCTTTCATAACTGGAGAGAACTTAGCAATAGCACCTGAACGAAGATAATCACCATAAGAAAAACCACCTGCAACAACAAGTAAGTTCGTATCAGAAGGAATAGACTCAGCTTTATGCCAAACTATCTCAGTAGTAGCACCTAGTTGCTCAAACGCATGTTGTGTATCATACTCACAGTTAGTCCCAGGAAATTGTAAAATTGTAACTTTCATTAGATAAGCTCTATCTTGTAATCTTCGATGACTGTATTTGCTAAAATTTCTTCACACATTTTAGTTACTTCGGCCATAGCTTTAGTCTTGTCAGTTTCACTAAGTTGTAAAACTATCTGCTTACCAACGCGAACATCGCTAACACCTTCAAAGTGTAAAGAGTCAAGTGCATGATGCACTGCTTTTCCTTGAGAATCTAAAACACCTGCTTTTAAAGATACATTTACTATTGCTGTCATTACTATTTTCCTAAAATTCTATTTAATACTTGCTCATAAGCTACTGTAAGCCCACCTAAACCTTGACGAAATCTATCTTTATCCATCTTCTCACCAGACTCTATATCCCAAAAACGACAGTTGTCAGGACTGATTTCGTCTATTAAGATGATATTGCCATTACTATCTTTTCCAAACTCAAGTTTAAAGTCAACAAGATTAAGACCTTTTTCTTTAAAGTAAGGTTTTAAGATGTCATTTATTTGACGAGCCATACGACGGAGTTTATCTAACTCGTCTTGGTGATCTACTAGCTCTAATATAAGAGCATGTTGGTCATTGAGTTTTGGATCACCTAAGTCGTCATCTTTATAATCAAACTCAACAAGTGTAAATGGAAGAACTTTACCATCTTCTATACCAAGGTTACGAGTAAGTGAGCCAGTGGCAATATTGCGAACAATCACTTCAATGAGAATTACATCTACTTTTGTATGGAGCATATGGTTGTCATCAAGCATCTCTACAAAGTGAGTAGGAATACCATTAGCTTCAAGGAGTTTAAACAGTTCAGTACTTATCTTGTTGTTAAGGGCACCTTTTCCAACTTCACTAGATTTTTTTTCACCATTAAACGCAGTAAGGTCGTCCTTAAACTCTGAAATGACTAAATTAGCATCATCTGTAAGGTATAGTCGTTTCGCCTTACCTTCATAGAGTAACTCTCTTTTTTCCATTGTTATTTTCCTTGTGTGATTATTAACGCTTTAAGAATATCAACGCCAGATTTAAGTTGAATATCTTTATTTAACATTTCGGGCGTGATTATATCTTTTTTATCTTGTGTATCTGCTTTTGTATCGCTTGTGTTTGAATCAACTTTTTGAAGTTCTTCTTCAAGGTGTTGTTTTAGGTCAGCCTCTTTTATAGAAAACTCATTCTCATATGTTTTAACTTCACCAGGTAGAACATAAATATCAGGTGTAACACCAACGGCTTGAATAGTTCGACCACTTGGAAGATAGTATCTTGCTATAGTAAGTTTAATGGCCTCATCTTTTGTTATAGGCAAGACAACCTGCACACTTCCTTTACCAAAGGTTTTTTGACCTACTAAAACAGAGCGTTTATGGTCTTGAAGTGCCCCACTAACGATTTCTGATGCACTTGCACTACCACCATTCACGAGAACAACCAAAGGAACTTTTGTGAGAGTTGTTCTTTGGGTTGCTGAGTATGTTTTGTTGTCACTCTCTTTTCTTCCCTTTTGAGAAACAATTTCACCCTCATCTACAAAAATATCAACTAAATCAACTGCTTGATCAAGTAATCCACCAGGATTATTACGCAAGTCTAAAATAATTCCCTTTGTTGTTGCTCTGTGTTTATTGATAGCCTCTGTTACATCTGATGCAACTTTTTTATCAAAACTAGCAACTCTGATGTAAAGTGTGTCATCGTTTATAAGTTTAGTATGAACAGACTCTATAGTGATAATACCACGAACGATATGAACAGCAAGTGGTTTAAGCTCACCTTTGCGAACAATAGCAACATCAATAGGATCACCGACTTTTCCGCGCATAAGGGAAACAGCTTCATCAATTGTCATGCCTATAGTTGACTTCTTATCAATTTTTAAGATGATGTCACCAGACTTTAAACCAGCTTTATCAGCAGGTGTTCCATCAATAGGAGATATGACTGTTAAAGCTCCATTTTTCATACCAACAGTAATTCCAAGTCCACCAAATTCCCCATTTGTTTGTACTTGCAATCGTTTATAATCTTTTTGTGAAAGAAAATTTGAATGCGCATCAAGGTTTTTCATCATGCCATCGAGAGCTTTATCCATAAGTTCTTCTATGGTAATATCATCAACATTATACTGCTCAACAATACTAATTACTTTTGAAAATTTTGCTAATGCTTCTAGTCGAGTAGCTTCTGTTTTTTTAACAGAATTATCTGCTGTGAGAGTAGAAGAAAAAAGTAGACCTATAGAGAGTGCAGTTGTGAGAAATCCTAATGTAATAAATCTTTTGTTTTTCATACATATACCTAATATCTAAAATTTTTTAAAAAGTTATTATACCTTTTCTTATTAAATAGCAGATAAAAGAGTCCACTTAAATTCTAAATTATCTTATTTATATATAATGTCATCTTGATTAAGGAAATAACATTTTGAAAAATATAATACTGATAGGTTTTATGGGAGTGGGTAAGGGTAGTGTAGCCAGGGAAGTTATAAAAAACTCAAAGTACATGGCCATTGACACTGACGACCTCATAGAGTCTATGGAAAATAGAAAAATTAAAACTATTTTTGAGCAAGAGGGTGAGCAATACTTTAGAAAACTAGAGAAAAATCTTGCAAAATGGCTTGAAAAAAGTGTGCAAAATACTCTTATATCTACGGGTGGAGGTTTTTATAAACAAACAAACCTGAAAAATATAGGTATAATTGTATTACTTGATTCTCCTTTTGATGCGATTATTAAGCGTATTCAAGAGCATCCAAATGCAGTCAAAAAATTAAAAAAACGTCCTTTACTTGAAGACTTGAAAAAAGCAAAAGCACTTTATGATGAAAGACGTCCAGAGTATCTGAAATTAGCAGATGTTATAATAGATGTAACAGATAAAGATGTTACGAAATGTTCTGTAGAATTATTAAAAAAGGTAAAAAAACATGTATAAATTATTATTAATTATGTTGCTAGCTACAACTACTTTGTTTGCTGCACAAGTGAAATGGGCAAAAGACTTTAAGAATGGTATTGAGACTGCCAAAAAAGAGAAGAAGCCGGTACTTTTTATTATCTCAAGGGATACTTGTAAGTATTGTATACTTTTAGAAGACACAACTTTTAAGAATGAGCAAGTTGTGGAAGTTTTAAATAAAGACTTTATTGCTATTCGTTCATGGACTAATGAGAACGATTTTATTCCTCAAGACTTAAGACGAGCTACTCCAGGTCTTCCTGGTATATGGTTTTTAAATTCTCAAGGTGAACCTATGTACCGACCTTTGCTCGGGTATGTAGGAGCAGAAAAGTTTTATGGGGCACTAGGTGTAGTAAAAAAAAGTTTTACCACTCAAAATAATAATAAAAATGGAAAATAAAAGATGATATTTGTAAAATCAAACGATAAAAGTTTTCAAGCAGAATTTGAAGAGTTATTAGGGCGTGGAAAGATGGATATGGCACATGTAAGTGTCATCGTTGGAAATATGATAACAGAGATAAAAGAGAAGAAAAATAGTGCACTTAAAGAGCATATAGCAAAGTTTGATAATTGGACTCCTCAAAGTGATGCAGATTTAAAAATATCTACTGAGTCTATGAGTAAAGCATATGAAGAGTTGGAACCAAAACTCAAATCTGCTCTACATTTAGCATACGATAGAATAAAAGTCTATCACGAGAAGCAAAAACCAAAATCATGGTTTGATACTGAGGACAATGGTACTATTTTAGGTCAAAAAGTGACAGCCGTTGATAGTGCAGGGCTTTATATTCCTGGTGGAAAAGCTGCTTACCCATCTTCACTTTTAATGAATGTGATTCCAGCACAAGTTGCAGGTGTAGAAAATATTGTTATCTGTACTCCAACACCAGATAATGAACCAAATGAACTTTTACTTGCTGCATGTCACTTGTGTGGTGTAGACCAAGTTTATAAGGTAGGTGGTGCTTCGGCAATTGCTGCTATGGCTTATGGAACTGAGAATATTCCTAAGGTAGATGTCATAACAGGTCCGGGAAATATATTTGTAGCAACTGCGAAAAAGATGGTCTTTGGTGATGTGAACATCGATATGATAGCAGGACCAAGTGAGATAGGTATTTTAGCAGATGATAGTGCAAATGCGAATCACTTAGCTATAGACTTACTCTCTCAAGCAGAACATGATGAGATGGCAAGTTCTATCCTTATAACACCATCACAAAAACTAGCAGACGCAGTGAAGATAGAGTTAGAAAACTGGTTAGTGAAATTACCACGCCAAGAGATAGCTCGTAAGTCTATCGAAGATCGTGGTGCTATCATAGTTACAGCTGATATGGATGAGGCAATTAAACTGATGAATGACATTGCTCCTGAGCATTTAGAAGTAGCGACAGCTTCACCTTTTGAATTACTTCCATTTATTAAGCATGCAGGAGCTATTTTCTTAGGTCACAACACTCCTGAAGCGATTGGTGATTATGTAGCTGGACCAAACCATACTTTACCAACTGGAGGAACTGCAAAGTTTTATTCTCCTTTAGGGGTTGAAAATTTTATGAAAAAGACATCTATTATCTCTTTTAGTAAACAAGCAATCAATGAGATAGGCGAAGAGTGTGCACTAATCGCAAATACCGAGGGTTTAACGGCACATGAAGAGTCTGTTCGAGTGAGATTAAA
>JALSMC010000238.1 GCA_026987995.1 Sulfurimonas sp.
ATTTATATCTGCATTATGTTTGAGTCTTGCAAAATAATCACCCAAAACCTGCTCGCGTTTTTCTGCCATAATCGAGTTTACTATCTGTGCTCTAACACTTGAGAATCCACCCTCTTTTGCTGACTCTATCTCTTTTATATAAAAGCTCATAAAACCACCTTTACCATTTGGTATGACATTTGTAAAACTATTAAGTGCAGTTCTCTCAAGAAGTGAAGCCAGTTCAGGAGATATTTTGTCATAAGGCAAAAGTTGCTCATTTGTTCTAATTTTAGGTGAATAGAACATAGGGTTGTCTACTTTTGTTTGTAGCTCATTTTTATCATCCCCGTCATATATGATAACTGTAAATGAAGCTGGGTGCTTGTATGTGTCTTTATGCATCTCGTAGTAATCTTCGCACTCTAAATCACTAGGCTCACTTAAAGATGAGTATGCGATTGCTTGATAGAGCTTTTGAGAGAGTAGCTTCTGCTTTGTTTTAGCTTTTAGCTCCATAGAACCCATACCATTTGACTCTCTTACAGCATCATAAAAGTCACTCGTACTCATGTTGTTTCTCGCTGCTAGTTTTTTGATGTCATCATACACTTCACTAGAAGTTACTTTTATCTTTCTGTTATCTATCTCCACTTCTTCAAGTTTTTGACGGATTAACACGTCTACTGCTCTATCAGCACTTAGTTTTGAGATTTCCATTTCATGTTTTATGTCTAAAAGTGTTATGGCCTTATCTTTAACAACAATAGCAATTGCATTATAAACCTCTGCGTTTAAAAAAGCACTTAGGAGTAGAAGAAGGAGAGTTTTGTACATGTCTGTTCCAATATTAAAATTATTAAGCTTATTTTATCTTTTTTTACCAAACAGTTAGATAAGTTATCTAGATATGCTTAAACCAAAGCCTATTTTATTTACCTTTTGGTCATAATCGATCAAGGAACTCCCATACCCGCTAAAAGCTTTTAGGTAAAAATATACATCTTCACTTACATATGTTGGATAACTTACACTTATTTGTGCTGATGCTATTCCCTTTGTTATACTTGGATTTACTTGAATGTCAAGAAGAAGCTTTTCATTAATATATGCAACTTTGATAGAACCCTGACCATAGTACTCTTCTATATCAGGATTATCATCACTTTCTTCACTCTCCGATAGTCTATGCCATACTTCAACTTCAGAAAAAAAGTTATTCCACTGAAAAAATGCTTTTGTATACACTCTATTCCAAGAGCGAGAACGTGAACCTATAACTGGTCCAGAGGGACGAGTTCTATTTCCATCTGTTACTGGTTGACCATTTGAAGAGTGCTTATATCCAAAAACTATACCTTTAAGATTCACCATATCTGCATTATGAACAAAAGGTAAGGTGACAAAAAGTTCAGGTTTATAGTTTGTCTCACGAAAGGGTGCAGAATCTGTAAACACTTGCCAAAAAGATGTCTGAGTATATGCCCCAGACCAAATCTGAGGAAATCCAAACCAGTTTGTTACATAATCAGCTCTGAGCGATATCTGATACTGCACTTCCGTTTGAATATATGTCTCATTATTTGCTTCCCCTTTAGGAATTACATCTGAATAAGAGACTAAAAGATAGTTAGGCTTATGTGCACGAAGGGCAAAATTTCCACTTATGTATTTTACTGCTGTGTTTGTTGATGTGCTATCACTAAGGGGATCCATATTACTAAAAATAGTTTCATAAAGATTAGTACGATTTGTCTCTCTTACTTGCCAATCAGCAGCTTTTTTATACCACTGTGCAGACTTCGACAAGTCAAGAGGAACCCCTTTAGCATTTTGATACATCCAACCTAGTTTATAGGCTGCTTCTGGTTTCTTAGACTTCTTCGTACACTGCAAAAAAATCGGAAATGCCTTCTCATACTCTCCATTATTAAAATAGGTCTCTCCTTCAATAAAATGGTCGGCATATAAGGATAAAGATATAAATAGTAAAAAAAGTAGTTTCAATATAGTTTCCTAGTTAGTATTTTCGTATAATATCATAATGCCTATACTTTTACCTTTTTTACTCCCTTTTAACAAAGATTTAAATACAATTGCAAAATATTATTAAAAGGCTTTTTTATGGTTGTTACACGCTTCGCACCTTCTCCAACTGGATACCTTCACATCGGTGGTCTTCGGACTGCACTTTTTTCTTACCTTTGGGCTAAAAATCGTGGTGGAAAGTTTGTACTTCGCATAGAAGACACAGATAAGGCTAGAAACTCAGAGGAAGCAACTCAGGCTATTTTAAAAGCTTTTGAGTGGTTAGGTTTAGAAGCTGATGGTGAGATAACCTATCAGAGCCAACGCGATGAGATATATGCTAAGTACATCAAACAACTTTTAGATGAAGGAAAAGCTTACAAGTGTTACATGAGCAAAGAAGACCTAACAGAACTTCGTGAGACACAGATGGCGAATAAAGAACGAACTATGTATGATGGTCGCTACCGTGACTTTGATGGTACTCCTCCAGAGGGTGTAGAACCTGTTATCCGTATTAAAGCTCCTTTAACCGGTGAGATTTTAGTCAAAGATGGTGTTAAAGGGACTATTAGTTTTCAAGCAGAAGACATCTTAGATGACTTTGTAATTGCCCGTGCTGATGGTGCTCCTACTTACAACTTTGTTGTGGCGATAGATGACTACCTTATGGGTATAAACGAAGTTATCCGTGGAGATGACCACCTCTCTAACACTCCAAAACAGATAGTAGTTTATGAGGCCTTAGGATTTGATATTCCTGCATTTTATCATGTCCCTATGATTCATAATAGTGCTGGGAAAAAGCTCTCTAAACGCGATGGTGCTACTGATGTTATGGCTTATAAGGAGATGGGTTATACACCTCAAGCACTCCTTAACTTTCTTGTGCGTTTAGGCTGGAGTCATGGAGATCAAGAGATATTTTCGTTTGAAGAGATGATAGAGCTGTTTAATCCAAAAGACATTAACAAGTCAGCAAGTATTTACAATACTGAAAAACTTGACTGGTTAAACTCGCACTACATCAAAAACACTTCAAATACAGAGTTAGCAGAGTTACTTGAAGCCTATGACATTCACCTTACATCTCATGATAAAAAAGAGATACTTCTTGATGCACTTAAAGAGAGAGCAAAAACACTTAAAGAGTTAGCTTCCCTTGTCACAGAGATAGTTACAACACCAATAGAATTTGAAGCAAAAGCTATCAAAAAAGCTTTTAAAGACAATGCATTTGAAGTACTAAAAGCTTACAGCGAAAAACTTACTGCAAATGAGCCACATCTACCAAGTGACTACCACTCTTTAATGGAAGAAGTAGTGAGTGAGATGGAGATAGGTTTTGGTAAGATAGGAATGCCACTTCGTGTTGCACTTTTAGGAAAGATGGGTGGACCAAACATAGATGTCATCATGGCAGTTATTGGTAAAGAAGAGACACTTTTACGTATCACTCAAGCGATAGAAAAAAACTCTTAAGTTAAGTAAAAGAGATGCACCCCTTACTTTTCACTTTAGTACTTTTAGGAGCTTTTTCACTCCTAAACATGTACATTTCAAAACGGTTTATCTCGCGTTTATCTATCTCTAATCGCTATAAGTTTTACTTCAAAATCTTTCTACTCATAAATCTTTTTGGAATTTTTCTCTATGCCTTAGGTCGTTACTACATAGACTTCCCTAACTGGCTCTATTTTCTTTTCTCTTTGCCTATTGGAGTGCTTTTTTTACTTTTTTGTACAGCAGTTCTTTATGATATATCTCATTTTCTTTTATCACTCACACCCTTAGAAGAAAAACGCAGAGCCTTTTTTAAACGCTCACTTGACATAGGAGCAGTTGTAACTGCTACAGCTATCACTTCTCGCTCTATCTATGAGGCAAGAACTGTTGTCCTAGAAAAACAAGAGATAAAGATAAAAAACTTAGAAAAATCATACAAAATACTTCAACTCAGCGACATTCACATAGGTGGTTTAATCGATGCTGCATTTATCAGAGGCATTGTTAAAAGAGTAAATGCCTGTTCTCCTGACCTTGTAGTCATCACCGGTGATTTAGTTGATATCGACTTAGTAAAAGCTCATGATATACTCGAAGAGTTTAAGGGTTTAGAGTCAAAATATGGTACTTACTATATAGTCGGGAATCATGAGTACTTTCACGGTATAGAAGCTATTATCAAAAGAGTAAAAGAGTTAGGTATACGAGTACTTGAAAATGAAAATGTATATATTGGAGAGAGGGGTCAAGGTTTTAACCTTGCGGGTGTTTACGACATCTTTGGCTACAGAGCTTCAAAGTTTATGCCTGACATAAACAAGGCACTAACTCACAAAGATGAAGATTCCCCTACTGTTTTACTAGCACATCAGCCCAAATTTTTACAAGAGATATATGATTTTCAAAAAATAGACCTAGTTCTAAGTGGACATACACATGGAGGGCAACTTTACCCCTTTCGTTTTCTAGTAAGCTTGCAACAACCCTATATATCTGGTCTACACCAACACACTCCCATTACTCAAATCTATGTTAACAAAGGCACAGGATTTTGGGGTCCACCTATGCGTTTAGGGGCAAATGCTGAGATAACAGAGATACTATTAAACTCTTAAACACAGACTCTATCTCTGCCATTTGCTTTTGCCTCATAGAGCTTTATATCAGCTCTAGAGATTAACTGCTCAATACTTTCATCTTCACTACTAAGTTCTGCGACACCTATACTTACAGTTACTTGGATTAACTTATCATCGCCTATGCTTACCCTGAGCTCTCTTACATCATCACAAATTCTTTGTGCAAAAACTTTTGCATCTTCTAAAGAGGTTTTTGGTAAAAGTAAAACAAACTCTTCCCCTCCATAACGTGCCACTATATCAGCATCCCGTGAAAGCTTTCGTAACTTTTGAGATACAGTAACTAGAGCATCATCACCAGTTCCATGACCATAGTTATCATTCACCCTCTTAAAGTAATCAAGATCTAACATTAAAATTGAAAGTTCTTGCTCGTATCTATTTGCGATATTAAAACTCTTTTTTGCTATGTTTGAGAAATATCTTCTGTTGTACAGTTCTGTTAAAGGGTCTCTATTGGCTTGAATTTTGAGTTGTTCTTGCAAAATCTCTAGCTCTTTTGTTCTATCTTTTACCATCTCTTCAAGTTCACGAGCATTTATATTTTTTTGCTCAAGTAACTCATCTTTGATTTTAATAGCTTGCAGACTCGACTCATTGATTCTGTTTGCCAAGATAAGTGAGAAAAAACTCATCTCTATAAAAGAAACATATAAAAAGGCATACATATTTATATCTGTATTTGGTACGGTACCATTAAAGATACCAGTCATCAAACCAAGAGAAATCACATATATTATCATAAGTATCAAGTAGTATTTTGCTTTTTTAAAACCAAGTAGGCTTATCTTTACTGCTGCATATAAAAGTGTTAAAAAAGCAACTGTACTTAATGCACTCATTACCTGATACCAAGGTTCAACATCTATCCATATAAGAATAAAAAGAAAGAAAAACAGTAGATTTAAAGAGAGTAAAAATTTATATGTTTTTGGTAAGTGCTTTTTTATATCGAGTAGAGCACTTGAAAAAAGTATGAGAAAAGAGACAGCTAATGAGACAAAGGCATGGAGTTGGTCATACAAAGAGTAAAATCCAAAGTCAATAATTAGTCCACTAAAGATAGAGATAAAAATACCAAAAAGCACTATATAACCTGCATAATATCCATACACTTTCTCTTTTAACGAAAGGAATAAAAAGCTGTTTATTAACAGTGCCATAACTAAACCACCAAAATAAAACATATACAAAAAGAGTTCTATTTCTCGTTCTTCATGCAATTTTTTTACAGCACTAAAGATTTGAAATGTTCCTGCATTTCCTAGTCTAGATACTGTTTTGATATAGAGTATTTTACTCTCTTGAGGTTTTATCTCAAAGCTAAAGATAGGATCGCTTACCTGCACACCTATTTTGTCTTTAAATGTTTCTAAACCAAACCTATGTTCTTTATAACCTTTGCCATCATCTATGTATATTTTAAATTCATCAGCATAAAGTTTTTTGTAGTAGAGGGTAAATTCTTCGATGCTGCTCTCATTCTTAAGCACAAGCTTGAACCAAATTATTTTAGAAAAGTAACCCAAAGTATATTTATTAGATATATCTTGATTAAAATCTCTTTTTTGTACACTCTGTATATCTAAAGTATTGTTTACATCATGTAGGTACTCTAAGGAAAAATTATCATAAATTTGAACATCATTTTTGAGAGTAAGTTCTGCAAATAAAGATGTGAAGAAAAGGAGAAGAAGAAAAACATGTTTCATTGAATTACATCTTTTTACCACTATGCTATCATAATTATCCATATAAAATCTTAAATATACTAGGTTTATTAGCTTAAAACTTGTTATCATACCCTCATAAAAATATAAGGAAAACAAATGAAGTCTTTATTTACCAAGCTTTTTATACTACTTTCTCTCTTAGCTAGTCTACAAGCAAATGACCAATACAGTGTTGATGCTAAACATTCAACTGTTTACTACAAATCGCTTGCCGATGTTCTCTTTTTTATAGACAACTCTATCTTAGGAGTCAATCAAAAGATACAAGGTCAAATAAATGTTGCAGATAACAAACTTATCAACGGGAAAATTATCATTGACATAAAAGGTTTTGATACTGATAATAGCTTTAGAGATTCTGATGTTATGAGTATTCTCGGTTATGAAACAGAGCAACATATCATCTTTACTATCAATAAAACTGAGCTAAGAGATGGACAACTTTACCTTCTTGGAGACCTTGAAGTAAAGGGTGTAGTAAAAAATATTGCTATGCCAGTTGTAAAAACTTTTATAGATGACTCTATCACTTATAGTGGAAAGCTTGATGTTAAGTACAGCGACTTTGGTATGACTCCACCAACACTTGCAGGTTTTATCAAAAAAGCGAAAGAGAGTTTAGAGATAGGTGCTACAATTGCATTTGTAAAAGATAATTAATTTGTAAAAACAAAATAAGAGATATAATTCTCTTATGCAAAACAAGATTACAATAAAAACTATATTTCAACTTATTTTAGAGAAAAAGAAAATCCTCATTTATGGACAGATTATCACACTCTTTGCTATCTTAGTGAGTGTGCCTATCCCTTTAATGCTTCCTGTGATGGTAGATGAAGTCCTCTTAAATAAACCAGGACTTTTTGTAGAGACTATAAACTCTCTACTTGGTTCAACCTCTGCGTTTAACTACATACTTATCGTTGCTTTAGCCGTGATATTTCTGCGTTTTATCTACTATATCTTTACCGTTGTTTTAACGAAAATATTTACTCATATATCTAAGTATGTTACTTATATGATTCGCCAAAGACTCATCAAGCACCTCCAAATCACCTCTATGAATGAGTACGAAACCATAGGAAGTGGTGCTATAACTTCTAACCTTGTCACAGATGTCAACACTCTCGATAGTTTTATCATCACCGCTGTAAGTAAAGTCGTTGCTTCTGTTTTAACACTTCTAGCTATTGCTATAGTTATGCTCAGTATTGACCCTATTTTAGGTTTAATGATACTTGTAATTCAGCCTCTCATCATGCTACTGAGTAAAAAAATGTCTAAAAAAGTGGGTGGACTTAAAAAACAAGAGAACAGTGCAATCGCAGAGTTTCAAGAAGATGTAGGGGAAACATTAGAGCTTTTTGGACAGATAAAAGCAAGTAACCAAGAACATTTTTTCTTCTCACGAGCTATAAAACTAGCAGATAAAATTCAGACAACTTCAAATGAATATGGTTATAAAAATGTAGCCTATGAGCGACTCTCATACACTATTTTTCTTATCATGTTTGAGATTTTACGTGCAAGTGGGCTACTTCTAGTGGTTTATAGTGACCTCAGTATAGGAATGATGTTTGCCATGTTTGGCTACATCTGGTTCATCATGACACCTGTCCAAGACCTTTTGAGTTTTCAGTATGCCTACTCTTCAGCGATGTCAGCACTCGAGCGAATTAACACTATTTTAGCCCTCAAAACAGAAGTGAGTGGTACTCAAAAACTCACAACTTCTTCTGTAAACATCTCCTTAGAAAATGTTGATTTCTCCTATGCAAGTGGTAAAAATATACTCGAAGGTATCTCTCTGAGTATCCCACAAAGCTGTAAAATAGCACTCATTGGGGCAAGTGGAAGTGGAAAAACGACACTTGCACAAGTCATATCAGGATTTTATGAGAAATGCCGTGGTGAGATTTATTACAACGATATTTCCACACACGAATTAGATAAAAGTTCTTTAAGAGAAAAAATATACCTCGTTTTACAAATGCCAATACTTTTTAACTCAAGTCTGCGTTTTAATATCACTATGGGTGATGAAAGTATTAACGATGAGCAGATACATCAAGCACTCAAAACAGCACAACTTTATGAGATGATAGAAAAAATGGAAGATGGACTTGATACCATAGTCGGGCATCACGGAGTTAGACTCTCAGGCGGTCAAAGACAACGTTTGAGCATCGCTCGAATGATCATCGCCAATCCTAGTGTCGTTATATTTGATGAGTCAACTTCTGCCCTTGATGTTCACACCGAGATGAAGTTACAACTTGCCCTTGAAGGTATACTCAAAGATAAAACAGTCATCACTATCGCTCACAGACTCTCAACTGTAAAAAATGCAGATAAAATTTATGTTTTAGAAGAGGGGAAAATTGTGCAAGATGGTACACATAAAGAGCTTGAAAATGAAGAGGGACACTACAAAGAGTTTGTAAAAAAACAGCTTATTTAGTACAATGAGAATAAAGGATTGTAAATGGCTAAACAGTACAAAGTATTAAAACAAAAAGATATAGATTTCATACAAGAACAGAAACTTTTTTATCTTGCATCTTGCTCAGGAAGTGAAGTAAATCTCTCTCCTAAAGGTTATGATTCTATTCGTGTTTTAGATGAGAGCACCCTTCTTTTTATGCAGTATCCAGGAAGTGGTAACCGAACTTATAGAGATACAAAAGAAGGTGGTGAAGTCACCCTTGTCTTTAATGCTTTTGTAGGTAAGCCTCAGATACTAAGGCTTTTTTGTAAGTCTGAGATAGTTGAGAGAGATGATGAGAATTTTGATGAGTATGCTAAGATGTTTGGTGAGATAAAGAACATCGTGCGCAACTTTTTTCTCTTTAGAATCTATGCAGTAGAGACGACTTGTGGTGAAGTTGTTCCTATTATGGAGTATAAAGAAGATCGTGAAGAGTACCGTGAGTGGGCTATAAAACTCGATAAAAAGGGAAAGCTAGAGCAGTACAATGCAGATACTTTTACCCCTGTTGATTTAAGCAAGGTAGATGCTTAATGCAGGTAGTCACAGAGGAACTTCTCACATTAGGAGTTGATAAAAAAGATGAAATAAACGAAGAACAGCTCATCTTGCTTGGACTTGAACTCTCAAATAAAGAGAATTTTATAGCGCTATCTCTTGGCAAAGAACTCTCCGATGCACGAGCAGAACTATTTGTTCTATTACGAGATATAAAAGCAAAAACATCTCGTAAAACTATCATCGCTAACTATAAAGCTCTTCAAAAATTTCGTAAAAATGAGAGTGTGCAGATTTTAGAAACTAAAGTAGTTCCCATAGAAGCACCTACTACTGCAAACAATGGAGACATAACAATCTACTGTGATGGTGGATGTACTCCAAACCCTGGTAAAGCAGGCTCAGGTGTTGCCATATACAGAGGTGAGAATGTAAGTGAACTTTGGTATGGACTCTATGAGCCTATGGGAACAAACAACACAGCAGAACTCGGGGCTTTGTATGAGTCATTACTCATAGCTCAAAGAGAAGTAAATGCAGGAAACAGAGTTAGCATCAAGTGTGACTCCATGTACTCTATAGACTGCATCAGTAAGTGGGCTATCTCCTGGGAGAAAAAGAACTGGACAAAAAAAGGTGGCGAGATAAAAAATCTTGACATCATCAAAAAAGCATACTATCTTTACAATGAGCTAAAGTCAGATGTAAAACTCTCTCACATAAAAGCCCATGCAGGATATGAGGGTAATGAGTTAGCAGACAGAATGACAATGTATGCAATACAAGAAAAAAGTGTCGCATTTGTGAAGTATAATGAGAAGCTAGACATTCCTGCACTTCTTAAAATGAGATCTGGTTAAACGCCACCCTATCCGATGACTGAAGATGATTTTGAAGAAGACTTTGAACCTACTTGGCTCA
>JALSMC010000239.1 GCA_026987995.1 Sulfurimonas sp.
CATGATAACTGCAATATACTCTAAAGAAAAATTATGTGTCGCTAAAAATCCTATCATATACGAAGTAAACGCAGCCGAACCTAAAAACATCATATCGTTATATGCCACAATTCTTCCGTAATATTTCTCTTGGATATTTTTTTGAAGTAATGTATAGGTATAAGACCATAATGTTGTAGTGCAAAAACCAACAAAAACACTCGCAATTAAAGAGAGATAAAAATCATGCATCATATAGGCCCAAAACCAAACTGCTACACCTTGCGCTATAAAAAGGTAGATAATGCGTTTGTTGTTTATCCATTTTCCTAAAATAACAGGTCCAATCACTAAACCAACAGCACGAGCAGAGTGCATAAGTCCAAGTGCCAAAGAAGTTGCGATGATAGAAGCATAGTACTGATCAACCATCAGTGCGACAAGAGCATCAAATGCAGTAAGTCCTACAAAAGCATGTACTAGCATAAGGTAGAGAGCTTTTGGTGTTGCTTTAAGATAAGAAAATGTATCTAAAACCATAGTAAAAAACTTCTCTTTTGCAGGATGCATTATTACATGGATTTCTAGTTTAAAAAGTAGATAAAAGGCGATTACAAACATAAAAGCATCAAGGATAAACGCCACCTTAACACCTAAGGCATACACAACAAAACCGCTTATCGCCATTCCAAGAGTATACGAGAGTGACCAGATGATAGAATGAATTTCATTTGCTTTTTGGAGTTTATCGCCATCGAGTATTTTAGGTAAAAGTGACATCTCTGTGGTAAAGTAAAATGAAGCGGCTGCCATTTTTAAAAATATAAGTACATAAAGTAACCATAAGTCAGAAAGTTCTGTGATAAATATAAGACAAAATGTTGCAACTATTTCAATAGAAATAAGACTAAGCATAAGTTTTTTTGGACTCACACTATCTATAACCACACCTGAAACAGGAGCTTGAACAACACCTGCTAAAAAATGTAGCATTGCGACAAATGCCACAACTTGTGCACTCACATCCATACCTAAAAGTAGCGTATAAATCGCTACATTGGAAAACCATGCTCCAAAGTAAGAGATAAGTTGAATAGATGAGAGTCGAAGTAGGACTGGTTCTGATTTTAATAGGCTTATATACTCTTTCATAATTGGAAGATTATCATAAAAAAAGTGAGAAATATGAAAAAAGTGTACATTTTATTAAAGTTACAAAATATTCTGCCGATATTCCTACTAATAACTATACTTAAAGGTTAAGGAGCACGTCATGGATGGCATAGCAAATGTTGCAAAACAACAACAGACACAAGTAAGCACACAAGAGACTCAAGGAAGAGCAGTTGAGCAAGCAGTTCAAGTACAAATAAAACAAGAAAGTGTTGTAAAAGAACTCCAACAAGAGTCAAAAACAGCAAATACATCTATCAATTCAGAACAAGATGTTAAAGACTTAGTTGCGAAACTAAACAAAGCAATGAACCCGATAAGTACTAACTTAAAATTTGGTGTTGATTCACAAGACATTTTTTATGTTTCGGTTAGAGAGTCTGCTACTGATAAGCTTATTAGAAGATTTCCTGCAGAACAAGCGCATGATTTTCTTCCAAAAATGCAAGAAGTGAGTGGTATTCTTTTTGATACTAAAGGGTAAAAAAAGCCTACCCTTTAAGTCAATTTTCTTCTAGTCTTATATTTTCCTCTTATCTATTGTTTTATAAGCATAATCTCACCTTCTTTTTGATATAATCGCGTCAACTATTACTCTACTATAAGGTTATCATATGAAAAAAGAAGTCAAAAAAGTAGTCCTCGCGTACTCAGGTGGACTTGATACTAGTGTTATTTTAAAATGGCTACAAGAAGAATACAAGGCTGAAGTTATCACTTTTACAGCTGATCTTGGTCAAGGCGAAGAGGTTGAACCTGCCCGTCAAAAAGCACTTGACAATGGTATAAAACCTGAAAATATTTTTATTTTAGATGTTCAAGAAGAGTTTGTTAAAGATTATGTTTTCCCTATGTTTAGAGCAAATGCCATCTATGAGGGAGAGTATCTTTTAGGAACTTCTATAGCTCGCCCACTTATCGCTCTCAAACAAATTGAGATAGCAAAAAAAATGGGTGCTGACGCTGTAAGTCATGGTGCGACAGGAAAAGGAAATGACCAAGTAAGATTTGAACTTGGTTACCTTGGACTCAACCCAGACATTACAGTAATCGCACCATGGAGAGAGTGGGATTTAAATTCTCGTGAGAAGCTTTTATCTTATGCAAGAGAGCACGGAATTGACATTGATGCAAAACATTTAGATGCTGAGGGTAAGCCAACTGTTAGCCCTTACTCTATGGATGCAAACCTTTTACATATCTCTTATGAGGGTCTTCACTTAGAAAACCCTATGAATGAACCTGAAGAATCTATGTGGTTATGGTCTGTTAGCCCTGAAAATGCTCCTGATGAAAAAGAGTACATCTCAATTGAGTACAAAAATGGAGATCCTATCTCTATAAATGGTGAGAGTATGTCACCAGCAACAATTTTAAGAACACTTAATGAGTATGGAAACAAACACGGAATCGGTCGTATTGACATCGTTGAGAACCGTTTTGTTGGAATGAAAGCTCGTGGTTGTTATGAAACACCAGGTGGAACTATCATGCTTAAAGCACACCGTGCTATAGAGTCTATCTGTCTTGACCGTGAAGAAGCACATATGAAAGATGGAATGATTGCTAAGTATGCTGAACTCATTTATAATGGTTTTTGGTTCTCACCAGAGCGTGAAATGATGCAAGCAGCTATTGACATAACTCAAAAATATGTACAAGGAAGTGTTAAACTCAAACTTTACAAAGGAAATGTTGAAGTAGTAGGACGTGAGTCTGACATGTCTCTTTATAGTGAAGAGCACTCAACATTTGAAGAAGATGAAGTTTACAATCAAAAAGATGCAGAGGGCTTTATCCGCCTTAATGCACTTAGAAGAATAATCGCTGGTAAGAAAAGAGGAGTTAAATAATGAGTATGATTAAAATAGATATGAACTCACCAGAGTTCATAGAGAGAATGGAAAAAACAGTTAAGTTTACTGACAAAGTCATAAAGCAGTTTGGATGGGAATATAACCCTCAACAAGATGTTAACGAAGGTGTACAGATGGGTCTTGCTCGTAACAAGATGATGTACAACAAGCTTTTTTGTCCATGTTTTATGGTTGAAGAAGTAGATGGAAAACCTCAGTCCGTTGACAACAGAACTTGTCCATGTACTCCTGCAATTGAGAAAGAAATTCCCGAAGTTGGTTCTTGCCACTGTGGTATCTTTTGTACTCCAGAGTTTGCAGCAGCTAAACGTGCGGAACTTGGAATGGAAGAAGCGGTACATACTCACTCTCGTGGTCTTACAAAAGAAGAGTGTGAAGTTCTTGTAAACCAGCCTGAAATTGATTCTGATGAGATGGTATCACTTCTTGAAGCTAGAGAATTAGGGATGGTAGACTTTAAACTTGTAGATGTTAGAGAGCATATGGAGTGGGAAATGGGTCACATCAAAGGTGCTGATGCACTTGTTCCAACAAGTAGTTTTTATCAAACACTAGAAGAAGCTAAGCTAGACAAGAATGAAAACATCATTCTTTACTGTCATGTTGGTAGTCGTTCTGCTCATGTTGCTCGTATCATGCCTGAACTTGGATATACAAAACTAGGAAACCTTACACATGGTATAGTTTCTTATGGTGGGGAGAAAGAAAACTAATGAAAGTATTACTTATAAAAGATGTTAAAAGCCTTGGGAAATCTGGTGAAGTAAAAGAAGTTAAAGATGGTTATGGAAAAAACTTTTTAATAGGAAAAGGTTTTGCAAAAGCAGCAACTCCTGAGATACTAGCACAACATAAAGAAGATGAGATAAAAGCAGCCGCTGATTTAGCTGCTGATATCGAACTTCAAAAAGAGAATGCTGTTAAGTTAGAGAAAGCTGAAGTTATCATCACTAAAAAGATGGGCGATAATGGTCACCTTTTTGGTTCTATCACTAAAGATGAAGTTGCACATGCACTTTTTGAGCAACACGGTATAGAGATTGATAAAAAGCATATTACAGATAAAAAAGTTATAAAAACTATTGGTGAGCATGACTTAGACCTTAAACTCGGTCACGGTATTCATGCTACACTTCATGTAGATGTTCAAGGCGAGAAATAATTACTAATGTTTGATGCAACTACTATACTTGCTTACAAATCTAAAAATAAAGCCGTAATCGGTGGTGATGGTCAAGTTACTTTTGGGGACTCTGTCCTTAAAGGTAATGCGACTAAAATCCGTACCTTACATCATGGGAAAATCCTTGCTGGATTTGCTGGAAGTACTGCTGATGCTTTTAATTTATTTGATATGTTTGAAGAGTTTTTAGAGAATAAAAAAGGGGATATTTTAAAGTCCGTTGTCGAGTTCTCTAAAGCTTGGAGAAAAGATAAAGTATTACGGCGTTTAGAAGCTATGATGATAGTTTTAAATAATGACCATATTTTTATACTTACTGGAAATGGTGATGTTGTTGAACCTGAAGATGGAGAGATAGCATCCATAGGTAGTGGTGGTAACTATGCTATCTCAGCTGCTCGTGCTTTGAAAAAGCATGCTACACTTGACCCTGAAGAACTCGTAAAAGAGTCACTTCACATCGCAGGGGATCTCTGCATTTACACAAACCACAACATAAAAACTTTAACACTAGAGAGATAGAGAAGAGATGAATTTAACACCTAAAGAGATTGTAACATATCTAGACCAGTATGTCATCGGTCAAAACGCAGCTAAAAAGACTATAGCTCTTGCTCTTCGTACTCGTTATCGTCGTATGCAACTTGATGAAACAATGCAAAATGAGATAATGCCTAAGAATATACTCATGATAGGTTCAACAGGTGTTGGAAAAACTGAGATCTCTCGACGTTTAGCAAAAATGATGTCTGTTCCTTTTATAAAAGTAGAAGCTTCTAAATATACTGAAGTTGGATTTGTTGGTCGTGATGTTGAGTCTATGATCCGTGATCTAGTTGTAAACTCTATAAGTATAGTAAAAGCAGAACAAGAAGAAAAGAACTTATCTAAAATAGACAACTATGTTTTAAACAAAATAGTCGAAAAATTACTGCCCCCTCTTCCTGAGTCTGCTAGTGAGAGTAAAAAAGATGATTATCAATATTTACTCGCTAGCATGGAGAAAAAAGTAGAATCCGGTGAAATGGATGATAAACTAATCGAACTTGACTTAGCAAAACTAAACATTGAGTTTGATGATAGTGGACTTCCTCCTGAAATGGCAAAGGTTCAAGAGTCTTTTTCTAAAGTTTTTGCAAGTATAAACAAAGAAGATAATAAAAAAGAGGTAACAGTCAAAGATGCCAAGTCTTTACTTCGCCAAGAAGCAGCACACAAACTTCTTGACTCTGCAAGTATAAATGCAGAAGCACTTCGTCGTGCTGAGAATGGTGGGATTATATTTCTCGATGAGATAGATAAAATCGCTTTAAGTGAGAAGTCCGCTGGACGTAATGACCCATCTAAAGAGGGAGTACAACGAGATCTGCTTCCTATAGTAGAAGGTTCAAGTGTTTCTACAAAGTATGGAACAATCAACACTGACCATATTCTCTTTATCGCAGCGGGTGCTTTTCATGTGAGTAAACCTAGTGATTTAATTCCTGAGCTTCAAGGGCGTTTTCCTCTTCGTGTTGAGTTAGAATCTTTAACAGAGGAGACTCTGTATCAGATTCTCACCCAAACACAAAATTCCCTACTAAAGCAGTACATTGCACTTTTAGGTGTTGAGGGAATGGAGTTAGTCTTTGAAGATGATGCTGTTAGAGCTATTGCGAAGTTAGCACATCGTGCAAATGAGAACACTGAAGACATCGGTGCAAGAAGACTCCATACTGTACTAGAGAACATACTCGAAGAGGTAAGTTTTGATGCGAACGAGCATAAGGGTACTACATTTGCTATCACAAAAGAACTCGTACATGAAAAACTAGATGAAGTTGTCGAAGATGATGACCTCTCACGATATATATTATAAAATATAATAACAAGGCAACTATATGATTAAGACTGATTCTTCAATAAAAACACATGCGGGTTTCGTTTCTCTAATAGGGCGTCCAAATGCAGGAAAAAGTACTCTAATGAATTCACTTCTAGGTGAAAAAATAGCTATGGTTAGTCAAAAAGCAAACGCAACTAGACGACGCTCAAATGCCATCGTTATGGTTGAAGACACCCAAATCATCTTTGTAGATACACCTGGACTTCATGAAAGAGAAAAAGTACTTAACCAGTTTATGATGGATGAGGCACTAAAGGCTATGGGTGATTGTGACCTTATTATCTATCTTGCACCTGTTACTGATAGTGTTGAGCATTATGAGAAGTTTTTAAAATTAAACAAGAAAAATATTAAGCACATTATAGTTATAAGCAAAATAGACCAAGTAAAACAAGAAAAACTCTTTAAGACTATTGCATCTTACAACCAGTTTTCAGACCACTTTGAAGCACTTGTCCCAGTTGCTATTCCTAAAAAAGTAGGTCATGAAGACTTACTAAAACTCATTACAAGAAATTTACCAGAGTCTCCTTTTCTTTTTGATCCAGAAGACTTAACAAGTGAACTTGTTCGTGATATATATTCTGGATTTATTCGCGAGGGTATTTTTGAAAATGTAAGTGATGAAGTGCCTTATGAATCTGATGTAATTATTGAAAGTATAGAAGAAGAAGCGCATGTTGACATTGTAACAGCTATGATTATCATTGAAAAAGAGTCTCAAAAAGGTATTATCATTGGTAAAGGTGGAGACTGTATTAAACGTATTGGTAAATCAGCTCGTGAAAAGATAGAGAGACTTAGTACTAAAAAAGCTTACCTAAACCTACAAGTTGTTGTTAAAAAAGGTTGGACGAAAGATGTAAACTTTTTAAAAGAGATAGGCTATGACAATGCAAAATAAAAGAATGCTATTTTTAAACATCTTATTACTATTGTTTATTGTAAATAGTTCTCTTTATGGTGATGCCTTAACCCAGTACAGAAAATATGGAATTAAAAATCTTGAAAAACAGATGGATAAGGACCTTGCTAATCAAGCATATTGGGACACATATATACAAAATATAGATACACGATTTGGATACATTGAATCCTATAAAAATGTTTTAACATGTGACAAGTCAAACTCTACTCTAACTCTCTACACACAGGATGCAAACCAATCATTTATCAGCACAAAGGGATACAGTGCATTTACTGGTAAAGTCAAAGGTGATAAAGTAAAAGAGGGAGATTTAAGAACTCCTATTGGTGTTTATAAACTTGTGAAAAAACTCTCTAAAGTAGACTCTTTTTATGGTCCAATGGCATTTGTAACTTCTTATCCAAATTCTTATGACAGATATCTTGGTAAAAATGGTTCAGGCATATGGATTCATGGTCTTCCACTAGACCAGGAAAGAGATAGTTACACGAAAGGTTGTATAGCAATTAACAACTCTAGCATAGAGTGTTTAGATAGACATATGGACATCTCAGAGACTATACTAATTATTAGCGAAGAAGAGCACGAAGACAATGTGTCTAAAACAACTCTAGCAAGTGTATTAGCACAACTTTATGCATGGAGATATGCTTGGTTATATAATGATATCACTTCTTATCTAAACTTCTATGATGCATCATTTGTACGTTTTGATGGTATGAATATCGAAGATTTTAGTAAATATAAAACAAGAATTTTTAAGAAAAACGAAACTAAAACAATTCTTTTTAGTAAGATAAATGTTCTTCCTTATCCAGGAACACAAAACATGTATAAAGTAACTTTTTCGGAGATTTACAACTCAAGTAGTTTCTCATTTACAGGTGATAAAGTTCTTATACTTAAACTTGAAGATTCTAAAATAAAAATCATTACAGAAAAATAGATGAAATTAATTTTTATTTTTTTTCTGCTACTCACAACCTTACTGAATGCAAAAATTCAGCTTGTTAAAAAAGAGAACAGTGACTCAAACACTACACTATTAGTAGTAGCAGGTATTCATGGAAATGAACCAGGAGGATACTTTGCTGCTTCTATCCTTATAACGAACTATTCCATTACCTCAAAAAACCTTTGGATAGTTCCAAATCTTAATAGCGAAAGTATTATAAAAAACAGACGCGGCATACATGGAGATATGAATAGAAAATTTGCTTATGTTAAGGATGGGGATAAAGATAAAAAAATAATTGATGAGATAAAAGAAACTATTCTCTCACCAAAAGTTTCTTTAGTTTTAAACCTACATGATGGTCATGGTTTTTATAGGAAAAAAAATCAAGGAAGTATCTTTAATCCAAATGCATGGGGACAGACCTGTGTTATTGACCAGTGTGATTTAAAAATTGAACAAGACTTTGGAAATTTAAACGATATTGCAATGCAAGTAAAGAACAATGTTAATAAAAAGCTTCTACAACAACATCATAGTTTTGATGTAAAAAATACAAACACAAAGTATGATGATGAAGCAATGCAACTTTCACTTACTTACTTCTCTGTTACAAACAACAAGCCAGCATTTGCTGTTGAAACAAGTAAAAACCTGAAAAACTTAAGCCAAAAAGTCTTCTACCAGCTTCTTGCTATTGAAGAATATATGAAAATAATGGGCATCAAGTATAAGAGAAACTTTAAATTAAATGAAAAAGAGATAGCAAAAATCCTCAATAAACACGGTAATTTAGGCATAAATGGTAATATATTGTTAAATTTAACTGATATAAAAAAATCTTTAAGCTATATTCCGATAAAATCAAAGAGTAATGAATTTAAGTTTTCACACCCTCTGGGTAAAGTTCAAAAAAGCAGAGGTAAATATTTAGTCTTTATTGGTAACCAGCAGATTACTCAATTAAAGCCTCAATATTTCAACTTAACTGATCATTGTCAAGATAAATTGAATTTTGTTATAGACGGAAAAGAAATTTCCCTCTCAAACACTTCAGACTTTTATGTAACTGCCGATTTTAAAGTTATAAAAAGTAAAGGGCAACGTGTAAACATTATTGGTTATCAACCAAAAGGTCGTATTGATGAGAGTAATATCAATATCTCTTTAAAGAACTTGAATAAAAGATATTCAGTTGATACTAAGCATAAAGTTTATAGAGTTGAGTTTTATAAAAAAGAAGAATTTTGTTCCATGTTAATGGTTCATTTCAAATAGGAAAATAGTTAATGAAAACCAAAACACACCACTCTTTTTCAAGTGTACTATCAGTTAACCCTTATAATGATACATATGTTAATGGTGTTTCAAGTTTTTTAAATGTAAATAGTTCACCAGAATTTTCAAAAGAACAATTTGCAATTTCTTACTTGAATACAAAAGAGTTTATTAATGCTCAAATTGAAATAAGTAAAAATATACCTGATGAAGATATATTTGATGCGATAAATTCAAAAGCTTACGATGAACTAGCTCTTGATAATGCTGTTGAGTATCAAATACAATACATTGAAACATTTAATAACCTTGATGAAGACAATAGATACTTTCATGTATTTATAGTTGATCCATTAGAAGTAACACAAACTTTTATTAACCCTATAGAAAAGATTAAATATCTTGATATTATAATCCCTGCTCCACTACTTCTTAAATCTCTATATTCTAAAGAGATAATTGATAGTGGAGGTGTTCACTGTTTCATTTACTTTCAAGAAAATGATGCATTTATCACTATTTATGGGGATAAAGAATTTATTTATACAAAGTCAATTAAATATTCACTTATTGATATGCATGAACGTTTTTGTGAACTTTATGGTGAACGTATAGAGTATTCTACTTTTATAGATTTTTATACTACTGTAAACCTCAAAGAGACTGATAGTGACTTCAAAGAGCACTTTATCAAGCTATATAAAGAGCTTTTTGCAAATACAAATGATATATTGACTTATGTAAAACGTGCATTTGATATTGAAAGTTTTGATCATCTCTACATTGGTTCACAGGTAGAGACTCAAACCAAACTCCATGAGATGCTTGAAGTAGAACTAAATATCAAGTCAAGTGAATTTGACTTTGATTATGGTTTTGAAAGTAATGACTTATATGTAGATCAATTGCATGCATTAATGCACATATACACTACTCTTTCAGAGTCAGAGAGATATGAAGCCAACTTCACTGTATATCATCGTCCACCTGCTTTTATTAAACGTGCAAGT
>JALSMC010000240.1 GCA_026987995.1 Sulfurimonas sp.
TTGAAAATATCTATACAAACCATCATTTCCAAACTCTGTTGTTCCTACTGCACTTACTCCCGTATCAGTTGGTATTCCAATAGCTGTTCTTCTGTATGTAGCAGTTGTTCTGTCTATATCCATACCAAATACTGCATTTGTACCATTGCCTAAGTATGTCCATCCGTCAAGACCATCAACAATTCCAGCTAAACTAATCTGATCATAAATTCCAGCATCGTATGCTCCTGTTCCAGCAGTTGTGCTATCATCTAAAATAGCGCTTATATCTACACTCTCTTTTAGTATCAAAAAGTCATCAGAGCTAAGCGTGAGACTATCTGCACCGCTGGAAGTAAGACAAGTAAATCCACTTGCAACTTCCCACATATTACCGTTTAAGTCTGCGATTCCACAATCTTGACCGTTGTGAGTTGTCTTTGCAAAAGGTTCGCCACTTCCCGTAAGAGCACATGCACTATATCCGCTAGGAGTGAAAGTAACACTACTATCATCGACATCGCTCAACGCACTTGCGAGATTTCCTTTGGGCATAAGAGGTGGTACATCGCTATATGCACAAGCTACTGCATTTGTTGCAGCTTTGCCGTGTGCATAAGCAAGTCTTGCTAACATAGAATAGTTAAATATAGAAGTTAGATAGTACTTGCTTCCTGCTGTTTTAACTGCTGTATAAAGTCCGCCGTAATTATTTGCATGAGTACCATTTAGATTTGATATTGGGTTATGGGCAAGATTAGTACTAAGTGGATCAAGTCCTCTTTTTGAAGAGAAGATACCATTTACATTTCCTGCACCATATTTGTAGATAAAAACACCATTTATTTCTTTACCTGCGTTTATAAAACTTCTGTCTATAACGTACCCACTCAGTGGACGATGCGAAATATAACAGTTATTTCCATCCCATCTGTAATAATGCTTAGGAATATAAACCAATACGCTGCCATTTGCGTCTATGTAGTTACCATAGTTTGGACTTATTTCGCTGTCGTGTCCGTCTAACCCTCTCCACCCACTTGGTATCAAATCATCAGGACATGTTGCAACTCCGAATCCTATCTCTCCTGATGTGCCTATCTGGTAGATGTCATCTTCTATGTCTGTGCCCTCATTCAGATTTTTTACTGCACTTGCAGCAAGAGCGAGTATCTCTACTCCATCTACTGTTGTCTCATCTGCACTATCTACTGCTATACTCAGCTTTTCAAATGTCTTGCTTTTTAAACTCATTTTATGCTCCTGTTATGTTTAATGTTTTTGCTCTTCTTACTTTTCTGTCAACTGTCGCTGTGTTATATATTGCATCATTTATGCTTGCTAACTCAGATACTTTTGTGTCTACCTTCTCCTCCATCTGAGTTACTGCACTTTGTGTTTCACTCTCCATCCAATATTTCTGCTCATTTATGATAATTCGCAACTTGTCGTCCGTTCTAGAGATTAGATCCGAGGGAAGGATGACAACACTTGGTTTAAAATCTTTTACTATTATGCTCACTATTTATCCTTTTATGTTTTCTAGCTTTGTTGCTATTGTAATGTCTTCTTTGTTATGTACCGCCCAATCGGTAAAATCAAAAACTCCGCTTAGTCTTGAGTTTGTACAAATCATTATGGTTGTACCATCTATCCATAAGTCATTGACTTCGTATGGTGTATATGGCTGGATGTTAAATATTTTTACCTCATTGTCTGCTATGCCTGCACTTACTAACTGCCCCAACATTCTTCTTATAACCGCAGTTTGTTCCGTAGTGCAAAGCAACCAATCATTGCCTGTCCAATATTTATAGAGCTCTACTGTACTGCCTACATCCCATGCTACGCCTGTAAGAATTTCTGAGCCGTATTCGAACTCTTCTAGCGTTATATTTGCTGTACTTACTTTCCAAATATCATACTTGTTTGGACTTGACGGGGCTATTAAGCTTGTATAGATTGTCATAGCCCCGTCAATAAAAGCTTTTTCAATTAAATATGCATCTCTAATCATGTAAATCATACATGGCTTGGTTACATGTAAATTATATAATGTAGCTATTGATTTGTTTCTGCTTGTATCTATTGCATATGCAATTAGGTTATAATCTCCAGCACCAAGATTGTCTATTTTTAAAGAGTTTATAGTTGTTCGATATAGCTGCCCCTGTATGTCTATTTCATAACAGTCAAAATCTACATCTTTATTTTCATCCCAAGAAATAATGAGTGAGCCATTTAGCCAACTTGCTTGTATATTTGTTACACTTTCTGGGAGTTCCGATTTACCTTTTAGTGTGTACAACGATGTTGTTCCTGCCGTAAAAACACTACTCTTCACTCCATATGCTCTAGCTACAATTTTATAAGTATACTCTTTATTTTCTCTAACATACAGTGCTTGATATGAGTAGCTTTTTCTCTTAATATCTCTCTTTAAAACTTGATAATATTTTATTGTTTTATTGCCCCACCATGTGCTTCTAACAACTCTGCTGTGTTCTATATAGATGTCGTATAAAATACCGCTATCTATGTTCTCGTCTATATCCCAGCTAAAATCTAAATAAGGGACTATGCTTCCATCTTTTCTTTTGTCTAAGTGTTCACTTATTTTAAAATCTATCACTTTTGGATGTAGATTTAACTCACTCGCACTTGTAATCTCAACTATAGTAGTGGCGTCACTAACTATGCTTTCGTTGTATTCAACGGCTACTATCTTTCTAGTCTGGTCTGTTTTTCTTGTGATCGAGTTGATTCTAAAAAGCTTTATCACATGGGGCTTTTCTACGATGCTATAGACATCATATTGAGACGGTGTTGTAGCAAACGAGCCATTTATTGAGATATTGCTAGTCGTTTGAGTCCCTGCAAATAATACATCAAACTTTTCAAAGCTGTTGTCATTTAGTCTTACTGTTATCTCGTAAGCATTTCCGTCTGCTAATATAACCTCCTTGTCTAGCACTACAGCGTTTGATACTGCACTAACTACCCTGCCGCTTTCCCCCCACGCTGGAACATCGTGGCTAATTCCTATAACATCTCCTACTTCACTATCTATCGCATCTATGCCTACTTCAAACTCAGCAGTTCTTTTTATGTGCTTGTTGCAATTTAAAAAGTATCTTCCTGCTCTGTATGCTTGGCTTAAGTTTGTTATACCTATCTGCTGTACTGTTGATTTTTTGATCTGTGTGTCGTCAAACCATTCTGGCACTACCACCGAAATGGTATCATTTGTATAGTCTTTGTCTTTGTTTATAAATTGCACTTCAACTTCGTTTGCTAGTTCTTCTTCTCCGATATAGCTTATCTTTAAAGAGGATTTTTTAATATTTCCCATGTTAAAGATTTGAACCATTGGGCTTGCTTTGTCTACTACTACGGAGTATTTCGTGCCTCTTATGATTGGACTTGCTCGTCCTACTGTGCATACTTTTGTTAAGCTATCCCAAAGATTGCCTTCAAAGTCAAAAACACCATTAAATACAGCTCTTTTTTCTGCTTGTCCATCAATGCCATTGCTTACAAGCTCGTCACACCACAAAGCCCACTCATTTATGGCGTCAAAGTCAATCTGTGCATAGCTTAGACCATATCCATAAATTTTATTTGTGAGCATATCCCAGTATATCCAAGCGGGATTATCTAGTCTCTTTAGCCCTTGGCTTATTCCTGTCTCATTGAAAACTTCTATCTCACTTCTTTCACAAAGTGTCTTAACATTAACATCACCGCTTAACTGCCCTGTTGCTTTTATGCGTAATCCCAAAAGTGCTACAGACGGATAAGCTAGATCATCTTTGATGATTTCTCCAATCCCTACCCAGTTACACTTTGTTTTTTCTCTTGGATTTGTAGAAACTGAGGTAAGTCTAGTAATACGAACTTCATACTCTCCAGGTGCTAGATTGTCTATCCTTATCTCTCTGTTTATTGGAGTTGTTTTTGCTCCGCCAAATATGTATGTATCAAAAATGCTAGTTGCATATATAGCTCTTCTTTTTCCTGTATAGCATTGTGTTTTTGAAGTAGACCAATATGGAGCAACCCAGTAGTTGCATGATGTTGTCTCTCCACCCTCATCAGAATAAGTAGTTCTTGTATATCTATTTTCATACTCCCAATGGTCAAATCTTTTGTCTTCTTGTTGTAGTGTTATCCAGATGCTATCCAATTTGTTTTTATACTCTATCTTAAACTCTACACTTCTACTGTCTAACCCGCCGTTGTCATTTGAGTAGTATATGCCCTCAGGAAACTGCAAAAACAGTCTTAGCGATTCACTTGCATTACCTATAGTTTGTCTCACAATTGGCAAGTTTTCAAGTGTTGTAGAAAAGCTGTTCGGAGTTTCAATATCTCCAAAATATGGCATAACATCTTGGGTCATAGTTCCGTTTGTAAAATGCCATTCTAAGTCTTCATATTCTATAATAGGAGTATCATTAATGAGTATATTCCCATCATATATATCTTCTATCTCCCCCATGCACAAAGCTAACTGCAAGTAAAGATACTCGTCGTCTCCTACATACTCTATGCGTCTTTGGATTACATTTCCTGCTAGTTGGTGTTTCCCGTAAAGTACGGGTATAGGGCTTCCTGCTCTTGGTAGGGTCTGAGTCGGACTCCAGCTATATGTTGGGCTTTCGCTTATAGATTGCGTTGCTCCGTTTGGCTGTTGAGAAGATGGAGCTAAGACGGAGCTTAAAAGCATGCTTCCTGCCATCATTACTGCTGTGCCTATTGCATAACTTGTAATCGTTACCAAAGTTCCAGCTGCAGCTAAAGAAGTTGCACTAAAAAGTGTAGTTGCTACAAAACCAGCGATAGCACTTATCTCTTGTTTTGGAGCTATAACTATCTCAGAGTTGTCTGGGACTACAACATCAAAGTCTTTTGCGTGTAATTGATTTAGTGCTACTGTAGGCTCGTGAAGATAAGCTGGGATATACTCATAGAGTTTTTTACCACTCCACTTGTGTTCCGTTATGGTTCTATCTTTTTTAGGGTCAAACGCATTAGGGATAAAAACAACTCTAATCATAGCGGTAAAACCCCACTACTCTGTTTTTCCACTTTACAGAGTTAACTTTTGCTCTTACAACTCCAGTTGCATTCATGATGTGCATAAACTCTTTATCGTTTATCATATAGCCACAGTGTGAGACATGTCCGTTTACTCTAAGAGCAACCGTTGCCCCTTTGCACGGCTCACACTCTACCCACTTTGATGAGTTCATAGACTCTATGAAATACTTTTCGTTTCTAGGGTCATCTGGGTCCTTGTAGTCAAAGTCAACTATCTCTTTGTTTTGCTCTTTTTTATACATATACTTTACAAGCCCATAACAATCAAAAAAAGGATATTCTCTTCCATTTGGTCTATATTTTATATCTATCATTGGTAAATCCCCATAGTTGGAATACCTGGAAAAGCCAAGATAGGTATTTTTGTTGCTCCATTAAACTTTGCTCTACAATCTTTAAAAGTTTTGCTACAAGTTAGATCACTTCCCGAGTAAGTACATCCACCCTTTTTAAAGCTATGCTGACAAGAGTTAGGCAACATTCGAACTCTTGGGAACTGATAGCGTAACGGGTTTTGCATGCCACATTGAAACACTACATGGCTCTCATCTGCGGTTACATTTGTCGTAACAAAATCGTAGTAAATCTCTCTTAAAAGAGTAGATGTGTGGACTATGTCTATATGTACACTCCACCCACTACCTAAACTCTCATCTTGCTCTACATAAGCCTGCACTAGCCTTTGTACATTTGACATGGTTATGCTTATGCTTGGAAGTTCTCCCTTGTTGGACTCTGTTATCTCGTCGATACTAAAAGGAAATGCTATAAATTCTTGATTTTCAAAGGTAACATTGTCCGTGTTGGAACAAATTCTAAGTGTTACGCTCTCATCTTTGCTTTTAAGTGTAAGTAGCAATAGCCATGCACCTGTATCATATAGTGCATTTTTGATTTGTTTTGTTGCGGTGCTTAGAGGTATCATACTTCCTCCAGCTCTAAAGTAACATTATAAAGACCAGGTGTTGATGCATCAGCAGGTGCTTTTATTGGGCTCACATATCTTACTGTATAATCTGTGTCATCATCTGAATTGGTCCAATTAAAAGGAGTAGAACCTTTACATGTAGAAAAATGATTTAAAAGTAAATTTTTATCTGCCCTAGGGATTGCTCTGTATTCGACAGTAAATTTTTTTACATCTCTTGTGTTTCTTTCTCTTGTTTCTTTGTAGCCACCATCAAACTCGACAGTGATTGTATTAAACGCAAATTGTGTGTCTATAAAAGATGGTATTGATAAAAGTGCTGGAAATATCATCTAATCCCCTTTATTGCATTTCTCATATCTGGATTTCTCTCTATTGCCTTCATGACGACTTCAATAGTTCTATCTCCATTATTCATGCTTTCGCTTATAGTTCTCATATCGATTGGAGTGCCACTTTCATTTTTAATATTTATGATTGTATTGCCTGCATTTTGAGTGCCGCCAATTGCTTTTACTCCTAAAACACCTCCCGCACCTCTTGTTAGCGGCATGATTGCTTCTTGGCCTTGCTCATTCATAGAACCAACTCCACCGCCAGCCATAGCAAATTGAAGATTGCTTCCAAAAGGCAAACCACCTTTCGCAAACTGTTGTGGTGCTCCATTGTTAAAAACATTACCTTTCGCACTTCCAAAAATACCACTGACACCTGACATAATTCCACTTACTAACGGTTTTACAAGCTGAACTCGTATTATCTCTATGTATATTTGATTTAAAATATCTTTTGCAAGAGACCCAAAGTCCATAAACTGCTTTGAGGTTGCATCAAAAAAGCCTGTAAAAGAAGTTTCTAACTGTCTTGATATGCCATTAAATGACTCATAAATTGCATCGGCTGCTTTTTTTGCTTCGTCTACTGACTTTTTAGTTTTATCTTCTTGAAGTTTGGTAAAATTTTTAACCTCTTCGTTATTTAGTTTTTCTAATTCAGAGCTATACCATTGCTCTGTGAGCAATCTTGCTTTTGCATTATTTCCATGCTCTTTGAGATATTTTTCTCTTGTAATCATTAACTTCTCATAAGGCTCTGCTAAAGTATAGGTCATACTCTCGCTAAAACTTTCTGCTGCTTTTTTTTGTTTCTCTAAAAAATCTTGATTCGCTTTTAGTCTACTTATAAAATCTAATGAATAATCCGTTTTGTCTTTTGTCTCTTTTGTTTTAGTCTCTTTTGTTTTAGTCTCTTTTTTTTCTTTTAAAGTTCTTGTAATAGTAACTGTTGGCATATTTTCTTGTTTATTAATATCTGCCAATTCGCCTTTTAGTCTTGCTAGTTCAGTTGAAAGAGTTGACATCTCAGCATAAAAAGAAGTCGCTATTAAAGGTTGAGACTTTACTCGTTGCCTTAACTCATCAAGCTCTTCACCAATATCGCGAATTCTATTAACTGTCTCAATCTTCGATAGATCATATTGAACATCAAGAAAGTCTTGTAAGCTTCGAGTTGCTTTTAGTAATGAAGGTGTAAATCTCTCAGCTATGCTTTGTGTAGCTCCATCAAAAACACTTTTTAATACATCTAAGTTATCATTTAATGCTTCACTACTTTTAGCAAAGTCATCGCTGATAACCAATCCCATGCGTTCTGCTTCTTTTCTAAAACGCTCTATTCCCTCGCTTCCCTCATTTAAAAGAGGGATAATACTTGCTGCTGATTTAGAAAATATATCTTGAGCTATTGCTGTTTTTTGCATACCTGGTGCAAGTTTGCTAAGTCTATCTGCTATGGCAATAAATGCTTTATCTGCACTCTTGTATGACTGTATCTGTTCTTGGGTGAATCCTAACTCTTCAAGTGCAGTTTTGGCAGCACCTCCACCAGTACGAGCAAAGTTATTTAGTCTTCTTGTCATAGCTGAGAGTGCGGAATCAAGTCCACCTATCTCAACACCACTAAATTTTGCAGCGTATTGAAGTGATGAAAGTGATTCAGTTGTCATAGAAAGTTTAGATGCTAATTTTGCCGTTCTATCAGCGGCATCAATTTGGGATTTAATCATAACACCAAAGCCACTAACGCCACCAACAGCAGCTAAAGCTCCAGTTAGAATTCCAAGTGATTTTTTCATCTTATAAACGCTATTTTTCATCTGCTGTTGAGCTTTATTCATACCGCTTTGCAGTTTTGCTGTATTTGCAGACACGTCTACAGTTACTTGACCAACAGTTGCCATCTTATTCCTTTTTAAATCTTGCCAAAGTATCTCTTATTTGACCAGATAGGGGTTTATTTTTCTCTTTTGTTTCAGGGTGAAGATACTCCATCCACTCAAACATCTCATTTGCAGAAAGAGTTTGCTCTAATTCTCTTACTGTTTTATGGAGGTGCAAGGCTAGTTCAAACAGAAATCTCCTTACACCTAGTTCTTTTTTGGCTTGTTTAACTCCGTAATTTTTTCATACAAAAAGTCCAATGCATTTGATTTGCTTACAAACCCTTCTATTTCATCTCTTGTAAGAATTTTTGTGCCATCTTCGTTAACTACTCCCATGGCAACAGTTTCTATCTTTACATTTGTAAATTTATCGACAGTAAGTGGTATTTTTTCGCCTATTTCACCCACTTCTGTATCTCCCATCATTAGAGAGTTAAGTTTATTAAATTCAGATACAGTTAGTTCTGTTATATAAACTTCTCCACTCCACTCTTTAACATGTATCTTTTCTTTTTTAAGAGCAGTTTTTGCCAAGATTTGTTCTCTATCTAGCATTACGCAGCTGCCACTTCAGTAACTGCACCACTAATTTCTAAGGATGCACTTGCCTTAATGATGTCGTCAACTCCACCACTTTTACCAAAAGACAGAACAAAAGCCTTAAATTTAAAGGTTGTTCCACTTACTCCAGCAGAATCAGCTAACTCTATTTTTATATCTGCTTCTGCTTGTGTGCCTCTTACAGTTTTTAAAATTATTTGACCTTCATCTGTTGGCACATAATTCATATCAAGCTGAATCTGCCCCTCATCAGCTAAACCCACTCTTTTTTCTTTTGCTGTACTCTTAAGATGGGTGACATCTATGACAGATGCACTCCCTCCACCAATACCTGAAAAGCTTTGTACTTCTCCAATTTCTTTGTAAGTTACTCCGTCATCTACACTGATACTTATAGTTGTATCTTGTCCTTTTATCGCTCCACTCATTTTCTTTTCTCCTTGTTTGAATTATTCCCATACGCTGAAATCTATACTCAATCTGTATAATTTCGTCTCTTTTTCGTAAAACTCATTTGTACCTAGCACTAAAGAGTCGCTCAGAGCACTCTTTACTGATTGGTATAAATCTTTTGTCTCTTTGTAGCTGTTAGCCCAAATATCTACTTGAATTCTCGCATTTACTGCCGAACTTCCACCTTTTAGATGGTTATGAGGAATGTCTGTTATGTTCTGATAAGTTATCGCAGGATATGAACCTTTCTCTGGTAAAATCAAAGGATATGCTCTTGCTGTTACACTTTTCAATGAATCGTATACAAACTGCTCTATCATCTCACTCTCGCTTTTTCTATTTCTTTATCTAGTCTCTGCCTTATCTTGTGTGTTATTTTTTGCACCGCACTATGTTTGTTTTGTTCAAAAGCAGGTCTCATAAATGGCTGGGCTGGTATATTGGCTGTTCCAAATTCAATCATATGTCCATAAAAAACATGAAACTTAGTCTTATCAACTCCTACGGTAAATCTCACATAGCTTCTATTTTTAGAGCGTCTCTTTTTTACTTTTATAGACTTTTTTAAATCTCCGCTATCTACAGGGGCTAATCGTTTTGCACTTTTTGCAAAGTCACTCGCAACCGCTCTAACTCCTGCTGTCAATATGTTTTTTTGAACCCTTTCAGGTAAAACTTTCAGAGCTCTATTTACTTCTTTAAGCCCTTTTAT
>JALSMC010000241.1 GCA_026987995.1 Sulfurimonas sp.
TTTTGAAATGGGAGAGATTTTATACAAAAGGAACTATTTATTTTATAACAGCTTTTTTCTCAAGTGCTTTCATCTTGTCTTGCATTGCAGACTTGAACTTTTCCATTTTTAAACGCTGTTCAATAAAAGGCTTTACCTCTTTAAAAGTTTTAGTTGCTGCATTTTTTTTCTCTTGTAAATAGATAATATGATATCCGAACTGTGTCTTTACGGGAGCCATAGTTATAGTACCAACTTTCATAGTAAACACTTTATCATTAAATGCAGGAACCATTTGTCCTTGAGCAAAGAAACCTAAATCTCCACCTTTTGGTCCACTAGGTCCAGTTGATTTTTCTTTTGCGAGGGCTTCAAATTTTGCTTTTAGTTTTTGTCCACTTAATGGTTTTAACTCATTGATGATTGCTTTAGCATCTGCTTCTTCTTTTACTAAGATATGACGAGCATGCACCGCTTCTTTTTCGTTAAATTCTTCTTTATTGTTTTTATAATAATCTTTAAGTGTAGCCTCTGAAATTTTTATGCCATCTACAACTTTTTTTTGCCATACTTGTATAGCAAGTTCTTTTTTCATACGCTCTTCAAGCTTTTTGTATTCTTCTTTATACTCTTTAGTTTTTAAAATACCTGTTTTTTGTGCATCGCCATAGATAAGTTCTTTACCTATAAGTTGCTGTAGTACCTGCTGTCTAAATGCAGCTTGTTTTTCAGGGGGAACTTGATTAAATCTACCTTGAGTAGCATTCATAAGTTCTGTATCAACTTCTTGTTGTGTAATTGATTTTCCATTTACTGTTACAAGAGTATTAGCTGAGGCAACAACTCCAGTAAGTAATAATGCAGATAAAATTTTTGTAGCTAGTTTCATTCGTATTCCTTTGTTTTATAAAATAAGTTTAATATGAATTAACTAATAGTTATTAAACAGTATTAGACTTCTTAAGATATTTATGTAACATATATTCTAGCTTCTCACGAGTCAGAGGTTTTGCCATATAATCATTTAGACCATTTTTTAGTAGCATTCCCTTGTCACCCTCCATAGCCATCGCTGTTAAAGCTACAATTGGTGTTAGTTTATTCATATTCATACTCTCTTTTATCTCTTTTGTCGCTTCTATACCATTTTTCTCTGGCATGTCAATATCCATAAAAATAATATCAAACTTACTTTTACTACATTGATAAACAGCTTCAATACCATTTGATGCAGTACTGACTGTAATATTATACCCTTGAAGAAGTATCTCAATTAGTTTTTGGTTAATAAGGTTATCTTCAACAACAAGTGCATTTACTTGTCCCTTAATTGCAACAGTATTTTTTGATGTCTCTTTCATACTCATCGCACTTACAGAGTAAAGATGCTTTGCAACACAACCAGGGAGAAGCGGTTTTCTTATAACTTCGTTTACAATATGAGTCAATTTAGTTTGTAGTTTTTCAGTTTCTTCTAGCAGAAGTATAACTGGTGTTTTTTTAGAGTAAGTTCCAAGTTCTAACATCCATGAAGAGTCACCTTGATTTGCTACTACATATAAAGCATCTATCCCATCATAAACATTTTTATCTAGTTGGTTTGATTTCACTACGTCGAGTGCGAATGAACGAAGGTAAATGGTTAAAAAATTCGCTTCTTCTACTTTCTTTTGGTCAAGTAAAAGAACCTTTACTTTTCTTTTTGGCATCATCTTATAGTTTTGCCCACGAGCAGCTTTAAAATCTAAAACAAAGTTTACATATGTTCCTACATCCTCTTTTGACTGTATGCGAAGGTTTGAGCCAAAAAGTTTCACCAAGCCATGAGAAAGTGCTAAGCCAACTCCGAGCCTTTCATCTGCTTGTGCCCCTGAAGTAAAAGGTTCATTTATAAGTGCTATTTGCTCAAGAGGAATTCCTTTTCCTGTATCTCTAACACTAAAGCCTATACTACAGTCACCATTTTTTTGACGTTTAAGCAGTTTAACTTCGATAATAACCTTTCCACCTTTTGGTGTAAATTTAACTGCATTTTGAATAAGAGAGAACATAATTTGCTTGATCTTTTTTGCATCAGAGTAAAGTTCTTGTGGCAACTTCGGATCAATAAAGGTAAGTACCTTTATCCCTTTTTCTAGTCCGTTTTGATAAAAAGTATAGGCAAGGTTTTCCATCTCAGTCAATATATTAAACTCATTAGAGTCAATCTCTAAGCGACCGCCTTGAAGTTGTGAAAGTTCTAAAAGTGTTTCAATATTTTGCATAAGACTTTTAGAAGACTTGCTAATCATATTGATGTACTCATTTTGATTTTCATTTAATGCGGTATTCTCGAAAAGTTCTATAAAGCCTAATATACCATTCATAGGTGTACGAAATTCATGCCCAATATTTGCCAAAAAACGAGTTTTTAATTTTTCCACTTCTTGTGTTTTAAGTTGGGCATCATGTAACTTTGTCACATCTTCAAGTTCTAAAATATAAAAGTTTTTATTTTTTGTTGATATATGACACCTTGCATCTATAACAATAATTTCACCCTTGTCCTTTGCAATCGTCACCCTATAACCTGAATTTTGATATTTTTTGATATAGTCTAACCATGATTTATCCGACTCAGTAAATATCTCTTCACTCTCGCTTAAAAATAGGTTTCTAATACTATCATTTTGGGATAGAAACTCATCTATATCTTTATAGTGCATTGTCTCAAAAAAAACTTTATTTGCACCAATCCAACCTTGACCTTGAAAAAAGTAAAGAATCATAGATTTTGAGCTATCAACTACTTCTTCATAAAAGCCTTTGTTTAGGTATGCATCAAATAGTTCATTTGTTTTAGTAGTTTTTTGTTTTTGCTTTTGTTTTTTTGATGAAAAGAGTGAAAGTAGGCCCATTAGCATCCCTTTTGTTTTATATAAATTTTAGTTGATTATATCATAAACAATGCTAAAATACCGTTATGATAAAAAAAGTAAAAAAAGCTACAAAAAAAGAGATTTTAGAAATTCATCAGCTCTTTATAGAGCGTTATGATAATGCAGTGACAGAACTTACTTATACAAATGCTTATGAACTAGTTGTTGCGGTGGCACTCTCTGCACAGTGTACGGATAAACGAGTAAACATTCTAACACCGCCTCTGTTTCTTAAATATCCAGGAACAAAAGAGTTAGCAAACGCAGAGCTGGATGATGTAAAATCTTTTATAAACTCTTGCTCATTTTTTAACAATAAAGCGAAAAATATCATTGCGATGGCACAGAGAGTTGAAGAAGCTTACGGTGGTGAAGTACCACTCGATGTAAAAGAGTTACAAACACTCGCAGGTGTAGGTCAAAAAACTGCTAATGTTGTGATGATAGAGTACACAGGTGCTAACCTTATGGCTGTTGATACTCATGTTTTTCGTGTTGCCCATAGACTTGGTCTCAGCGATGATAAAACTGCAACTGCGACAGAAGCCACCCTTGTAAAAAAGTTTAAAAACAACCTACATGCACTGCATCAAGGTATGGTTCTGTTTGGTCGTTATATATGTAAGGCTAAAAATCCAGACTGTGAGAAATGTTTTTTAACTGAGTTTTGTAAAACAAAAGAAACTTTTAAAGTTTAGGTATAAAATATGCTTGTAATAAGTATGATAAAAATAAGTCTATTAATAATTTTTAGTCTACTTTTAAGTGGCTGTATTAACAAACATGGTATCTCCGCCAAATACTATAGTGACTGTAAAGAGTACTATGACCTTCAAGGATACTACCACAAAGAGTGTGGAGAAGATGATATAATAACCTATAAAGAGATGGGTGAAGCTTTAAAGAAAAAAGAGCCCGAGCCTACTGGCAATGTTTATTAAAGGAGAATGAATGAGTACGGGATTAATTGTATTTTTTGTGATAACAACTGTTATAGGAATTGGTGTAGTTGTTGTGTTTAGTGTAGATAGTATTGGGGCTAAAATCTTTGGTGCTGATGATAAAAGGCAAAAGTAACTCGCTACTTTACAGCGATAAAAGTCGCGAAGTTTGCCCAACGAAATAATACCTCACAGTGTTTAAATCCAGCATTTTTTGCCATTTTAATGTTCTCATCTTCGCTATAAGGAACAAGTACATTTTCTAATGCCTCGCGTTTTTGCATGATCTCATACTCTGAATACCCCTGTGTTTTTTTAAAGTCATAGTAACACTCTATAAGGTCTTTGTTAAGTTTTGGCTCATGACTAATCACTTTCTCGCTAAATATAAACACACCCTCTTCTTTTAAAGAAGTTGCTATTTTTTTCACAAGCTCTTCGCGAACAAGTGGTCGTATAAACTGTAAAGTATAGTTACTTATAAAAACATCCGCTTTTTTATACTCATACTCTAGTATGTCGGCGTTTACCACATCTATATCTGCACCATATGCTTCACACTTGCGTTTAGCTTGTTTTAGCATAGCTTCAGAGTTATCTAAACCTATAAGGCTTGCATTTACTTTCAAGTCTCTATGTATATTTAAAAGTAATGAAGCTGTCGAGCATCCTAAATCATAGACAATGCCATCTTCACTCAAGTTTTTATGTGTAAAAAACTGTGTGATTTTTTGGCTCTCTTTATAAAAAGGAACACTACGTTCTAGCATATCATCAAAAACAGCTGCAACTTCTTCATCAAACTCAAACTGTTTTTTTATCGGTTTAGTAAATACTTTATCATTCATGGATATAATTTTATCCAAAATTGCCTATAATTATTATAGGGCACCTCTAAAAACCCTAATTTCCTCAGCATTATAGCAGATATGCCAATGCAAGGCGAAACTATGCAGGAGCTACAAGTAGCTTCAAATAGTTTCAACGAAGCAGTGGTGTATCTGCTATAGTGCCCATAGGGAGTCTAAAAGAGGGGTAATCTTGCACATAATTTTTCATCGTCGTAGCTAAGGCTATGACTTAAAAAAAGTTATGCACAATCTCACCCCTCTTCTAGACTCTGAGTATTTTAGGGTTTTTAGAGGTGCCCTATATTAAATTAAAGGTTTTGAATGAAACTTGATATACAAACGCTCATGATGCTCTTTTTTATACTCTTTTTAGTTTTAAGCATTTGGAAAATTTGGGCTTTTTTACCTAATGAGCAGCTAAAAGATGATGACAGAACAGAGGAAGCAGAAGAAAAGCTCAAAAAAATTCTAAATGATGTTATAAGTGAGAGTAAAGAAGATTTATCAGAGAAAGAGATTTTCCAAAGGATGAAGATGCATAAAGAGTTTGATAAAAAACTCTTTTGGCGTTTTAACTTAAATAGACTAAAGCATCTGCTTTAGTTTCTATCCATCGCGTTTAAGTCTTTAAAAGCTTGAACAACTCTATCTACAAGAGTAACTTGACCTGCACGTAACCACTTTCTAGGGTCGTAGTACTTCTTGTTTGGTTTGTCTTCACCCTCAGGATTTCCTATTTGTGACTGCAAGTAAGCATTGTGTTTGGCTACATAGTTTTTAGTACCAAGCCATGTAGCCCACTGCGTGTCTGTGTCAATGTTCATCTTTATAACACCATAGCCGATAGCTTCACTTATCTCACTTGGCTCTGAGCCAGAACCACCATGAAATACAAAATTTACTGGTTTATCTGAAGTGCCATGTTTTTCGTTGATATACTTTTGAGAGTTATCTAAAATTTTTGGAGTGAGAGAAACATTTCCTGGTTTGTAAACGCCATGCACATTTCCAAATGAAGCAGCTATTGTATAGTGAGGCGAAACAGATCCTAAAACTTCATATGCCAAACATACATCTTCAGGTTGTGTATAAAGAAGTGAGTTATCCATATCTGTGTTATCAACACCATCTTCTTCTCCTCCTGTACAACCAAGCTCTATTTCTATGCTCATACCGATTTTACTCATACGTTCTAAATATGTTTTACAAGTATTAATGTTGTAATCAAGTGGTTCTTCTGAAAGGTCAAGCATATGTGATGAAAAGAGTGGTTTTCCCTCTTTTACAAAGTGTGCTTCCCCTGCATCAAGTAGTGCATCTATCCAAGGAAGTAGTTTTTTTGCAGCATGATCAGTATGTAAGATTACAGCAACACCATAAGCTTCAGCCATCATATGAGTATGTAGGGCACCTGAGATAGCACCAATAATCGCTGCTTTTTCATTCTCATTTGAGAGACCTTTACCAGCATAGTAAGATGACCCACCATTAGAAAACTGAATGATAACTGGAGAGTTCACTTTTGCAGCCGCTTCAATTACACCGTTAATTGAGTCTGTACCTACAACATTGACAGCTGGTATTGCGAAACCAACTTTTTTTGCATGCTCATACACCTTTTGAACATCCTCGCCAAAAAGAACTCCAGGTTTTACAATATCTAAAATACCATTACTCATAAAAACTCACCTCTAAAAATTTAATTTTCTTATTATAGGAAAAAGTTCATTTAAAAGAACTTTATGCTAAAATACCCCTAAAAATGAAGTTGCAAATACAATGACAAAAGCCCTAGTTACAGATATTGTTCTTATAGATATCATCAACTTTTCACAACTAACATCTGCACAACAACTTGAAATTGTAGTGTTTTTAACAAAAAGCTTTAAAAAGATGATAGAAAAGATGTTACTCAACTCCAACACACCTTTGTCAAAGTTCATCATAGGCTATGTATCAACTGGTGATGGTTTTTACTGTATTTTAAATCCAAGACTCAAAGGATTTGGTCCAATTCTCGGTTTAAGTTTTAATGATTTTTCAGAATATATTTCAAAAAAATATAACTACTTTGAAGGTATTCGAATAGCTGCACATACGGGTGAAGTGAATGAATTTAAAGATATACTTGGTAGTAAAAATTTTATAGGGGATGGGCTTAACGACTGTGCAAGATACTTAGAGATAAAAGGCTTTACCATCTCAACTGTAATGGTTTCAGATATCGCATATGCAAATCTAAAAAAGTTTCTTACACTCCATAAAGACTTCAATACACTGCTCACAAAAAGAGAACTGAAGAAGTCGACACTCCAACACTTTAAAGATAAACATGGTAATGAAAAACAAGGATGTTTAATCTGGTTAAGAAAACCTGGAATTATTAACCCTCCAAATATTAACTACAACTCAATTATATAAAAAGGAACACTATGAGATTAACTTTAGATGAATATTCCAAACATTTTAAAATGTCAAAAGAGATGATAAACTCAAAGCTTCGTAATAAAAAGCTCAACTATATTATAGAAAATGGCATTACATATATCATTGTAACTCGAAGTTCATTAGACACAGAGCTAAGAAGTGAAATTCATAATGATAAAAAAGCAACTCTTGCAAAAGAAAAAGTAGTACCCGCTGTACAGGTAAAACAAAAGACTACTGTTGCTATGGTGCTTGGTCTATATCAAAAAGAGAACCAGCAACTTAAAGAGAAAATAGTGCAACTCGAGACTAAGATAGATAAACTCATAGATGATAAAGAGCAGATGCTTCGTGATGAGATGGCAAAGATTGAGCAAGTTTATAGTTCAAAAGATGAACAGCTTAAAAATATTTTAGAGCTAATTAATGCAAAACTAGTAGCAGAAGCTTCTCAAACGATTCACGAGATAGAGACAATCGAGGCAAAACAAGCCAGTAATACAAATGACGAAAGTATTATAGAACTTAAGCACTATCTTAAAACACTTGATTTAGAAAACTATCAGAAAAAAGTGATTAAAAAAAGATTTTTAGCTGTTTACAGTAAAGATGTACGTGTTATCAAGCAAAATGGTAGAATTTATCTAGACTTTTCTAAATACGACTACAGTGACTTACTAGAATACTAGTAAGTTCACTTCTTTCTTCCCACTTTTAACATAATCATTTTTCTTCTTTCACTATTAATAATCAAAAAAACTCACTAAAGAATTTACAGCACTAAACATTTATCTATTTTACTAAATTATACACACGGTTTCCCGTGTTATGTATTCATTTAATATACTATTATAGTATAATTAATTTATAAAATATACATTTAATAATATATAATATACAAATTGTATATTAAAATACTAAATTAAATGTATATTTAAGTATTTAATCCGTATAATTATCCTCATGCAAATTAATGACTTATTTAATATCCTCCATAACTCGCTAGAGTCTCAAAACAACGGAAGAAAAATATCCCTTAAAGATATGGCTTCAAAGTTTGGTATCTCTATGCGTACATATCAAGACTGGAAACTCGGTCGAGCTAAACCACAAGCTGCAGCTACTGTTATGAAAATGTTAGGAAGTTTAGAAGATGATGAGATTATTAGAGCTGTGAGAAAAATCAATAATTTACAGGAGTTAAGTAGATGAGCACACTGACAAATAATGAAAGAAATGGTCTTGATGAAGTATTTTTATCTATACATACACACACAGATAAATATAAAAAAATGAAAGAAATTACAACTCAACTTATGTCTCACAACTACAAGTCTACTATGACAAAGCTCATCAAAGTGGCTATATATGGACTAAAAGAAACAAAAACAGTGCAATATTTACTGAATTTAACTAAAAAGAAGAAAAATTTAAGCAAATAAAGTATAAAGTATCTCCAGCTGAATTATTTCGTTCTAAGCGAAAGTTCGGAAATATTTTAATCCAAGGGTATATTTATGAATAAAGCTCAATTCGTTGAATTAGTACAAGCAAGTGGCGAGTACAAAACTAAAGTAGAAGCAGAAGCTGCTATTAAAGCATTTACAGACGCAGTTACATCTGCATTAGTTAAGAAAGAAGATGTTTCTTTAGTTGGTTTTGGTAGTTTTACTGCTGCGCTTCAAAAAGGAAAAAGTGGTAAAGTTCCAGGTACTGATAAAACTTATACTACTCAAGATAAAATGGTTCCTAAGTTTAAAGCTGGTAAAGGTCTAAAAGACCGTGTAGCTTCAGGCAAATAGTAACTTTAAATAGCACTCTCTTTGAGAGTTGTTATTTTACTCCAAAATGAATATATCTTCTCTCACATCTTTTTTTAAAAAGAAACCTTTAAAACTCCCTGCTCTTGATACAATTCTCATAAAACGATTAAAAAGCTTATCTCACGAAACTAGTCTACTTGTTTATAAAGATATTAAAATTTATCATCATGCCTTAGTTTATAATATTGGTCTTATAGTGCTAGACAGCCAACGCGGTCTATACCTCTTTGAATCAAAAGAATGGACATACGATGAGTTAAAAAATGCAGATATTCAAAAAGCACAAAATCAAGAAAATTCAAATGACACCTTAGCATATGAAAATACACAAAATATTATTAAACAAAAATTTAATGAACTAACTCATAATGATGGGGTTCCAATTTTTAACTACCTATTAATGGAAAATTTAAATGCTGATGAGTATGAGCATTTAAATGATTCATTTAAATCTTTACTACCAAAAGAAAAGATTATCTTTAGTGACTCAAATGAAGCTGATATCTTAAAAAAACTGCACAATGCTTCCCAGCCAAGAACTGATTTAAAAAGTATAGATGAAATTATGGGAACTCTTTTTATCCAGTATACAATTTTAGGCTCTCATGGAGAGGTTCATCTGTGTACTAACGAACAGAGAACATTCATAGACAAACCACTAGAACCCATTACCCACCTTAGTGGTCTTCATGGGAGCGGGAAAAGTAATCTATTGCTTCTCAAGGCTGTTGTAGAGTTGTTGGATAAAAAAGTCAAAAAAATCATCATACTCAAACCTACAGTTTTGGCTTGTGATATTTTCAAGCAGAAGCTTCTAAACATCCTTGAGCATGCTATTGTTGAGATAGACTTAACAAGCATAGAGATAATAACCCCTCTGCAACTCATAAATAAACACCTAGTAAAATTAGGTGAGCAAACTGTTTCATATGTAGAAATCAATCCGAAACTTATGAAAAAAAACTATGCAGTTGCTGATATTATT
>JALSMC010000242.1 GCA_026987995.1 Sulfurimonas sp.
TCAAGCTACTAGTCGTTTTGCAGGTGAGTTTGCAAGTGAGCGTTTAACGAATCTTGTACATTTAGACAATGATGAACTCAAAGGTCGTATTATTGGTAAAGAGGGGCGAAATATTAAAGCTCTTGAGACACTCTTGGGTGTCGATATTATCATAGATGATACACCAAATTCGATTTCAGTGAGTAGTTTTAACCTTTATAGACGTGCTATAGCTACAAAAACACTACAGGTTCTCATCGAAGATGGGCGTATCCAGCCTGCTCGTATTGAAGAGATATATGAAAAAGTTACAAATGAATTTGAAGCTAGAATTTTAGCTGAAGGTGAAGAGCTTGTAGCAGAGTTAAACATCGGTGTAATGCATCCAGACTTGATGCGTCTTATCGGTCGCCTTCGTTATCGTGCTAGTTACGGTCAAAATGCTTTAGCACATACACTTGAAGTAGCACATTTAGCAGGTGTAATGACCGCAGAGATGGGTGGAGATACTAAACTTGCGAAACGTGCAGGTCTACTTCATGACATAGGTAAAGCACTTACTCATGACCATGATGGAAACCATGTAGACTTGGGTGCTGAGATATGTAACCGCTACAATGAAGATGAAGTAGTTATAAACGCCATCTATGCACACCATGGGCAACAAGAGATAAACTCAATAGAATGTGGTGCAGTTTGTGCCGCAGATGCACTTTCAGCTGCTCGTCCAGGAGCAAGACGTGAAGTTTTAGAGTCATTTTTAAAACGAGTTACCGAGATAGAAGAGATAGCATCTTCTCATAGTGGAGTTAAACAGGCATATGCCATAAACGCAGGTCGTGAAGTAAGAGTTATAGTAAACGCGACACTTATCAATGATGATGAGTCAATACTGATGGCAAGAGAAATTGCTAAAGAGATAGAAGAAAGAGTTCAGTATCCAGGAGAAATTAAAGTCAATGTAATCCGTGAAAGTAGGGCGGTAGAGTTCGCGAAATAAAGATTTTATAATCTTTTAATGCAAGTTTGACTATAATCTCGTAATTATTTTAAGACAGGGAGCTATTCTATGCCAGAATTGTTTACATTTTTCGGACTTGTTACACACGACAAGACATTTATCTACATCACACACATGCTACTTTCAGCAGGTGTTGCTCTTTTACTCGTTAGATTTGCTATGAGTAACTTACAACTCGTTCCTAAAGGAACACAAAACCTTATGGAAGCATACATCGGTGGTGTTTTACAGATGGGTGCAGATGTTATGGGTAGAGAAGCTGCTCGTCGTTACCTTCCACTTGTTGCAACTATCGGTCTTTTTGTTGGTATCGCTAACTTAATCGGTGTTATTCCAGGTTTTGAAGCTCCAACTGCGTTTCTTGAGATGCCTTTAACTTTAGCACTTGTTGTTTTTGTTTACTACAACTTCGAAGGTATTCGTCGTCAAGGTGTTGTAAAATACTTCAAGCACTTTTTAGGTCCAGTTTGGTGGTTATACTGGTTAATGTTCCCAATTGAAATCGTATCTCATTTCTCACGTTTAGTATCTTTATCTTTCCGTCTTTTTGGAAATGTAAAGGGTGATGATATGTTCTTGATGGTAATCCTTATGCTTGCTCCATGGATTTTACCGATGATTCCATTTGCACTTTTAACTTTCATGGCATTCTTACAAGCTTTCATCTTTATGATGCTTACATATGTTTACCTTGGTGGTGCAGTGACTATTGAAGAGCACTAGGCTTTTCTAATATGCAAAAAGATATTTATGATCGAATCATAGGCTTTTTGCAAGGAGCATCTTGGGCTATAGTGCTCGTAGGTGCTTTTTTTACTTTTAAATTCTCCATTTTTTTGGGAATCTCTTTCTCAATTTTTTCTACGATTGTTTATATCATCATATCTCTTTTAATTGTTTTACTGCTTGATGCTTTTAGTGTCAATAAAGAACGACTCAAAGAAGCAAAAAAACAGACAAAACTACTAGAAGAACTTACTCAAAACTCATAATTAAGAGAGAGATGAAGAGAGTGCTGTTTTTGAACACTGTCTTGCTCTTTCGTTTTAGAGAAGAGACTAGTCGCATAGTTTATAATAAACTCATAACTACTCTCCTCTTGAGTTTTAAGCTGTAAGTTAAGACTTGGTACATCTATGTAGTTAACTTTATCATTAGTTAATGCAACTTCATAAGAATTGATATCTGCTTGAGTTTTAAGCTGTAAGTTAAGACTTGGTACATCTATGTAGTTAACTTTATCATTAGTTAATGCAACTTCATAAGAATTGATATCTGCTGCATACATTGTACTTGTCGCTAAAAGTGTAGCGAAAATAAGGGCTGAAGTTTTCATAATTTTCTCCGTTGATACATAAGGAAATATATGTATACATGTAAATTATGATAGATAAAGAAAAGGGGAAGGTGTAAATATACATCTGGCAGTCTGGCGATCTTAGGAATAAGACCCATAACTTTCCGAGCTTGCTTCACAACAAGGGTGGCTTTTTCAATATTTATCGTACTTATATTATACCCAAATTATTTGAAGTTTACAAATCATCTCTTTTATGAGATTTAAAAGCTTTAATTAGATAAAATAGAAAATTAATAATAATATATTTAAGGAACTCTATGTTTGAAGTAGTTATTGGACTTGAAGTCCACGTACAGTTAAACACTAAAACAAAACTTTTTTGCTCGTGTGCAACGAGTTTTAACCATACACAAAATACAAATACTTGCCCAACTTGTTTAGCACTTCCAGGTGCACTGCCTGTTTTAAATAAAGAAGTACTGCAAAAAGCAGTTATGCTTGGAACGGCTCTTGGTGCTACTGTCAATAGAACATCATACTTTGATAGAAAGTCATACTTTTATCCTGATAGCCCAACTGCATACCAGATTACTCAGTTTTATACTCCTGTCATTCAAAATGGTGCTTTAGAAATCACACTTTCAAATGGAGAGAAAAAAACTATTAATGTTGCTTTTGCTCACATAGAAGCGGATGCTGGAAAAAATATTCATGATGGAGATATCTCTAAGGTTGACCTTAATCGTGCGGGAACACCACTTGTCGAGATTGTAACAGGACCAGATATGAGAAGTGCTGAAGAGGCTATACTCTACCTTAAAAAATTGCACTCTATTATCCGTTACTTAGATATTGGTGATGCAAATATGCAAGAGGGCTCTTTTCGCGTAGATGTGAATGTTTCTATCCGACCTAAAGGTGAGGAAAAGCTTTATACTCGTGTGGAAGTGAAAAATATTAACTCGTTTAAGTTTATTGAAAAAGCGATAGAAGTTGAAGTACGACGTCAGAGTGAAGCTTGGGAAGATGGCGTTTATGATGAAGAAATCTGTCAAGAAACTCGTCTTTTTGACCAAGTAAAAATAGAAACTCGTTCTATGCGAGGAAAAGAAGCAGCAGCAGATTATCGTTATTTTCCTGAGCCTGACTTACTTAAAGCTGTTATAAGTGATGAAATGTTTGATAAGTACTCTGTTATTCCAGAATTGCCAGATGCTAAACGCGAGAGGTTCATTAAAGACTTTGGCTTGAACCAATACAATGCAGATGTAATTACTTCAGATATTGAAATGGCAAAGTTCTTTGAAGAGATGATGTTAGAGGGTATAAGTGCAAAAAATGCTACAACTTGGCTCACAGTAGAACTTCAAGCAAGACTAAAAGGTGAGGTAAATCTTACTAACACTCCTGTAAACGCGAAGAAACTAGGAACTTTAGTTAAACGCATAGAAGATAAAACCATTAGTGGAAAAGCGGCTAAAGATGTACTTGATTACTTGATGGAAAATGAATCAGGTGTTGATGAGGCTATCGATACTCTTGGATTAAAACAAGTAACTGATATGGGTGCTATTGAAGCTATGTGTGATGAGATAATCGCGGCTAATCCTGAGAAAGTTGAACAACTTAAAGGCGGAAAAGATAAACTCTTTGGCTTTTTTGTCGGTCAAGTGATGAAAGCGAGTCAAGGAAGTGCAAACCCTCAAGCAGTTAACGAAATACTTAAAGCCAAACTAGGATAAAGCCTTATGATCAAACGTCTGATAGTCAATGCTAGTTATGCTCTGCAAACTTCTAAACAGTATCAGGCGAATAAACGATTTTTTTATAACTTACTAGAAAATGATAGGTACAGATATAAGAAATATATAGACATTTTAATGATAACACTTATTTTTATAAGTGTAGCAGTCTTAATCCGTGAAGTAAAACACCCTGTAAATGATTACCTACTTTTTTTTAGTACATATATCATTTCAATTATATTTTTTATAGAATATGTACTGCGTTTATGGGTGAGTAGTAGTGTAAGTGATATCATCGTTAAAAGAGCCGAACATGATTCATTTTTGAGTCGTAGAATCAGTTTAAGTAAAGCATTTGTAACTATATTTAAAGTGAAAATTAGATACATATTGTCAGTACGAGCTATTATTGATCTACTTGCCATATTACCATTTTTCCATGAGTTAAGACTCCTTCGTATATTTATACTTTTTCGTGTTTTTAAACTCTTTCGTTATGCTAAAAGTTTTCAAACTTTGGCAGGTGTTTTAGCAACTAAAAAGTTTGAGTTTATTACTCTTGCAATGTTTGCCTCTATCGTAATCTTTGTCTCTAGTGTTCTCATTTATGTAATGGAAGCCAATAACAATGATTCTCCTATCAACACTCTTTTTGATGCTGTGTATTGGTCTATTGTTACCATTTCTACAGTTGGGTATGGTGATGTTACACCCATAACGAGTGAAGGGCGTTTTGTTGCTATGCTTGTCATTACTGCGGGTATTGCAGTTCTCGCATTTACTACTTCCCTTGTGGTCTCTGCATTTACTGAGAAGCTTGATGAGATAAGAGAAGTCAAAACTATAGAAGATGTTTCAAAACTCAAAGATGTTTATCTTGTTTGTGGATATGAGTCTGTAGCAAAAGAGGTAACTAGAAAGCTTTTAAAAAATAAACATAATATTATAATCCTCGATGCAGATAACAATAAAGTTATTGAGGCAAAGAGAGCGGGTCTAATGGCACTAAACTATAACCCTGGGAGTGTTGATAGTTACACTAAACTAAACATTAATATATCAAAACAAGTAAAAGCTGTTTTATGTTTGAGAGAAAATGATGTAGAGAATGTTTATACTGCTTTAACAGTACGTTCTATAGATAAAGATATTTATGTTTTATCTTTACTTATGAGTGACTCAAATCGTAAAAAGTTAGAGTTTGCAGGCATAAATAATCTTGTGTATCCTCAAGAACTTGTAGGTTTAATGACTAAAGAGTTAGTAGGAATGCCAGTTGCATTTGAAGTGATTCACCAACTTCGAAGTGAAAACAATAATGTAAGTATAGATGAAATAGCCATAACACAAAGAATAGTGGAAAATTTTACAACAGTAGGCGAACTTGGAAATAAAAACTATAGAGTGATAGTCCTTGGCATCTATAAAAATAATCATGACAGATTTCTTTTTAACCCGATAAATAGCACTCTCCTTGAAGTGGGAGATTTCATAATAGCTATTGGTTATAAGGTATTTGTAAAAGAGTTTGAACTTCATATACACTCAAAGGTTCGATATGAAAAATAAAACAGCACTCATTTTTGGATTTAATAAATATGCCTTAGAGATAGCACATCATGTAAAGGATAATGCCTATGCCGTGAAGCTTTTTTCGAATCTTGACAAAGATATGGATGAGGATGAGTATGAGATAGAAAACTTTGACTTAAGTGATGACTGGAATAGCTTAGAAGAGAATATAGATGTAGAAAAGTCTATTGCTTTTTGTGTGTTAGGTGATGATGCACAAAATGTTTTTTTGACTATTTCGCTTCGAGCTTTTTTTAAAGACTTAACCATAATAGCTATCGCTTCAAATAAAGAAAATGCGAGTAAACTCAGCCTTGCGGGTGCAAATAAAGTAATACCTATAGTTGAAACTACAGCAGATATTATTACAAATATCTTAGAATTACCTATATCAAATAAGGTTTTACATAGTATCTTATTTGAAGAAAATGACCTTAAAATTGCACAGATAAAAATATGTGAAAATTCGAATATTAAAGATGAAGAAATTTTAGACATAGACTGGAGTCGTTACAAAGGTATAATTGTACTTTCATTAATGCATGAAGATATGAGTAGTGAATTTATATATTCTTCAAAAGTGAGACATCACATTTTACAAGATGGAGATACTTTAGTTGTTGTTGGTTATGAAAATGATATCGTAGAATTTAAAAAACTTATAGGAAGTGAATCATGAAAGTAGGTGTAATAGGAGCAGGAAAATGGGGAAGTGCACTCTCTTTTGCTCTGAGCGAGAAAAATGATGTTCTTATCACTTCAAGAACTCCTAGAGATTTAAAAAACTTTGTTTGCTTAAAAGAATTACTTGAGTGTGAGTATATTGTTATAACTGTTCCAGCACAAGAGATAGCATCATGGCTAAAAGAGAACTTTGTTTTTAAAGGGCAGAAAATTCTTGTGGCTGCTAAGGGTATAGAAGCGAGTAGCGGTAGGTTTTTAAATGAGATTTATGCACAGTATGTCCCTGATGCTAACATCGCTTTTCTCTCTGGTCCCTCTTTTGCAGTTGAAGTTATGGCCTCCCTACCAACAGCACTTGTGATAAATGCAAAAAATGAAGAACTTTCATCTGCATTTGGGGAGCTTTTCCCTTCTTTTATCAAAGCATATACTTCTACAGATGTAGCAGGAGCAGAAGTTGCAGGTGCATATAAAAATGTCATCGCAATAGCCGCTGGAATATGTGAAGGTTTAGGACTCGGTAAAAATGCAGCAGCAGCACTTATAAGTCGTGGTTTAGTAGAGATGCAGCGTTTTGGACTTGCTCATGGTGCAAAGGCGGACACATTTGTTGGTCTTGGAGGAGCAGGAGATCTTTTTTTGACAGCCTCTTCACCTCTAAGTAGAAACTTTCGTGTAGGTTTAGGTATAGCAAAGGGCAAATCACAAGTTGAGATACTAGAAGAACTCGGAGAAGTCGCAGAGGGAATAGGTACTACATATGCACTTCATGAGCTATCTGTACATGGTGACTTGTACTTACCAATAGCTAAAGAGGTGTATGAGATGTTAGAGGGGAAAAATCCTCAAGAATCACTCAAAGACTTACTCTCATCATGAGTCATATTTTATGAAACATAGTTTAGAAGAGCTTCGTTCAGGTTCACTTCTTGGTATAAAAGCACTTAAAATCGAGGAGGGTTTAGAAAGCTTTCCCGAGGAACTTTTTACTCTGTGTGACTCACTAGAGCTTTTGGACCTTAGCGGGAATGCTCTTGAAGATTTACCAGATTTGAGTAGGTTTACAAAACTCAAAATCGCTTTTTTTTCTCAAAATAAATTTACTAAAGTACCCAACTCTTTTAAAGAGTGTCACAATCTTTTTATGCTTGGATTTAAGTCAAACGCCATAGAAAAGTTTGATGAAGATATCTTGCCTCTAAGTATATCATGGTTGATTTTAACAGATAACCGACTGAAGCAACTTCCAAGCTCCATTGGAAAACTCACAAAGATGCAGAAGTTTCCACTAGCTGGAAATAGACTCACATCTCTGCCTGAGAGTATGAAAAATCTTAAAAACTTAGAACTTATAAGACTCTCTGCAAACAACTTGACAGAGATACCTAAGTGGCTGCTAGAGTTACCAAAACTTGCATGGTTGGCGTTTAGTGGGAATCCTTGTTCTGTGAGTAAAGAGTCGGCTTTAAGAGTTGTGGCTTATAAAGATTTAGAGATGGATAGACTTTTAGGGGAGGGTGCTTCAGGAAAGATATATCAAGCACATTCTTCGGACTTCAATACCCTAGTCGCAGTCAAGCTTTTCAAGGGTGCTGTAACAAGTGATGGGTATGCAAAAGATGAGATGAATGCTTGTATATATGCAGGGAATCATCCTAATCTCATAAAAGTTTTAGCACGACTTGAGCACAAGCATTTAGGTTTAGTTTTAGAGTTTATAAATCCAAGCTATAAGAACCTTGGAAACCCACCAAACTTTAAGACCTGCTCTAGAGACACTTTTGATGAGAACTTGAGTATAGATGTTAAAGATGCATTTAAAGTGCTTAAAGCAGTTGCAGCTGCTGCAGGACACCTACACTCAAGAGCTTTGATGCATGGAGACTTGTATGCTCATAACATTCTTGTTGATAGTACTTACAATACCTACTTAGGTGACTTTGGCGCGGCTAGTTTTTATGACATAAGAGATAAGTCATACCAAAAACTTGAAGTGCTGGCATTTGGAAACTTGATAGAAGATATTTTAAGATATGTAGATGTGAAAAAAGGTTTAGAGTATCAGCGTTTAGTGAGTCTAAAGGAACATTGTCAAGATAGTTTAGTAAGCAGGCGACCTCTTTTTGAGGAGATGGTTTTTTAACTTTTTGTAGTAGAAAATCCAGAAATTTTAAAGAACAGTATAAAAGCTTTAAAGGGCGAGTATAAAGGTAAATTATTGGTCTGCATGTTCTTGTTAAGTGCTTTTTATAACTTCTGCCAATTCTTTTGCAAGAGTTTTTACACCGACTGATGAATTTAAACCAACTTTATTTGCCAAGAAAGGACTATAGTCATAAACATCTTTGACATTTACATTATGCCAAATTGGTAGAATTACATTATTCTTTTCAATGGTTTCTCTTGTATATATTGAATCAAATTCTCTTTTTCCCCATCCTTCATTCTTTAAAAAATCAGGAGAAAGTATGATGATGCAGTTTTTAGTTTCTTTGAGACCTGTCTCGATCTTTTCACGTAGACTATCACCTACTTTTAAAGAAAACTCATCATACCAAACTGGATATATAAGTTTATTTAGCTCCTTTACTAATTCTCTAACTAAGGAATCTTTATCCCTTGAGTCATGGGAAATAAAAGCTAAAGGTTTCGATAAATCACTACATGTATTTACATAATTTTTATCTCTAATTTTGATATCAAAGTTGAGTGACTGTCCTAAACTAATCAATTTGTTTTTTGTACTCTCGTCGATTGTATTTTCAATATATAAATATATTCTTCTCGTGAAGTGAAAAGAACTTAAACTTTGTCTTTCAGGATTGTCTACAAAGCCTATAACTTGTTCTGGCTCACCTTTATTAATAATACATTCTTTAACATTTGATTCATTCAAGAGAAATTCTATACAACTTAGGTCGGCGTTAGATGGTATATAAAAGGACCAATATTTTGAGTTTTCCTCTATGTTGTGAGAAATTTTACCTAGTACAATAATTCCATCAGATTGATTCTCAGGTCTTAAGTGCCATTCTCGATTGGCATTTAATGCCTTAGCCGTAATATCATAATATTCTCGTACTGTTGGCATAGGTTACCTTTTTTTTATGTATGTTTTGTCACTTCACTATTCTACCAACAAATATTATAACATAAACAACTCCTACATGAAAAAATAAACAAACATGAAAAATGTTAGTTTATTTGAATTTTTCTTGTGTTTTTTCATCTTTTTGGTGATTATTTAAAATAATGACTATTATGCTTAAAAATTAAGTGTACCCTCAAGGGGCATCCCATGTTTTTATTACTTGAGAGCCACTTGCAGATTACAAAAAACAACCTACAATTTAAGCTAAATTAAATTTTAAAAAAAGCCTTTCATATCCCATAAATGTTATAATTATCTACCAAAAAAACAATAACTTTATAAAATACACA
>JALSMC010000243.1 GCA_026987995.1 Sulfurimonas sp.
TCCAACTAAGTTAATTTTGAACTTTACAATCTCATCAATCATTTCAGAAGACAAATCGGTATACTCCACTAATGGCAAAGCAATGTTATCATATATACTTAAAGAAGAAAAAAGTGCCCCTGCTTGAAACAATACACCCCATTGCCGTCTTAAACCTTGTCCCTCAGCTTGAGATATACTTTGTATATCTTTATCTAAAATAGAAATACTTCCCTGAGTAAACTCTTGAAGCATAACCATCTCTCGAAGTAGTGTTGTTTTTCCACATCCACTTGGACCTAAAAGCCCATATATTTCACCCTCATTTATATCTAAGTTAAGTCCTTTATGGACTAGCTTATCTCCAAACTGAGTATGAACATCTCTTACACTTATTATACTCATCCTAAATTCCTAAACTTGTTAAAACTATTGAGAAGAGAGCATCACATACGATAACTGCAAAAATTGATTCAACAACACTTTTAGTCGTGTTGAGACCTATGCTTTGAGTATCATCTTTAACAATCAGTCCACGATAAATTGCGATACTTGCAATTAAAAATGCGAAGAATGGACCTTTTATTATGCCAATAAAAAAATGTTTTACATCAACAACTTCACGAAACCTGTCTAAAAAAAGATCATAGCTGATTCCTAGGTCAATATATGAGACTATCATACCACCAAAAATTCCCATCATATCTGCAACAAATATCAAAAGAGGTAAGGCTATCATAAGTGCTATAACCCTTGGCATTACAAGGAATACAAAGGGGTCAAAACCCATCGTTTTCATCGCATCTAATTCTTGTGTTATCTTCATCGCCCCAATTTGGGCAGTAAATGCAGAACCACTACGTCCTGCTATTACTATGGCTGTTATTAGAGGAGCTAGTTCACGAAGTATCGATATACCCAGCATATCAACTATAAAAATATTTGCTCCATAAATTTTTAACTGATACGCTGATTGATAAGCTACAACCAAGCCTATAAGAAAACTAGTCAAGGCAATAATCCCTAAAGCTTTTACAGCGGACTCGTTGAGCTCAAATACTATCTCTTTAAAACGAATATGATGAATCGATTTTAAATAGTAAAGAAGTGTAATAAATAATCTACCTAAAAACTCTATAAAGAAGAAAAACTCTTTCAGATATATCTTTATTTTTACAAAACTATTTTTTAAAAATGTATTTTTACTCTCTTCTATTCGTGTCTCAAGGTTTGTTATAATTTTTTGCATTTTCACAAGTTTAAGAGTAGAAAGCAACTTACTATTAGAGCATACGATTGTCGTATTAACAGACTTATTATTATACTCTTCTTCAAGTTTTACCATAAAAATTGCGGCAGCCGTGTCCAAATAAGTCACACCTTCTAAATTAAGAACAATAGTTTTAATGTCAGTAAAAGAGATAGCTTGAAGCTTTTTTTGAAGTGAAGTGATAGCATAAAGAGTAAGCTCTCCTGAAAAGTTCAAAGAGAGTTTACTACCGTGAATATTGTTAGTTAAATTAGCATCCATTAAAGTATGTTCTAAAAATCTCGCTCAAGGAGTTTATTTACTTTAAGGATAGTTATAATTTTATCTGCTTGCTTACCAACACCATCAATGATAGTATCGTTACCATTCACAGTATCAGGAGCCGGGCCAATATCTCCCTTTTTAAGGCGTATCGCCATTGTCAGTCTGTCTATCACAAAACCTGCCACATCATCACCATGACGCATCACTATAAAACGTGTCTCATCTGACTGCTTTTTTATCTGTAGTCCAAACTTTGCACGTAAATCTATAAGAGGTATTACTGCACCACGAAGGTTAAAGACACCTAAAACATAAGCAGGAACTTGAGGTACTCTTGTCCATGAAAATGGTTTAATAATCTCTTGAATAGCTAAAATAGGAATAGCATACTCTTCTTCACCTATAACAAAACCAACAAGTTGCACTATATCATCGAGTTGATTGAGGTCTGTGTTTTGTTGTTTATTTTGTTGATTTATGACTTCTTTTAATTGATCGCTCATTATAAAAACTCCGATTTAAAGTTAACATTTCTTTGTACTACACTAGAGAGATAATCAGCCGAATACGGCTTAGTAATATACTCAACCATACCTGACTCAACACCACGCATACGGTCTGACTTTCCAGTACGCGATGTTACTGCTATAAGTGGTAAGTTTTTGTACTTGTTGTATTTTTTAATCTCAGTTGCTAGAGTATATCCATCCATACGAGGCATTTCTATATCAACAAGCATACCATCAAAGTTATGGTCACCAGATTTTAAGATATTAAGAGCTTCTTGTCCATCTGCTGCTTCAACTAAAGTAACACCGAGTGGTTCTAAGGCTTTTCTCATAATAGTTCTATCAGTTTTTGAATCATCTACAATCATAATTGTGTAGTCACTAGCTTTAGTTTTTTCATTACTTACTTCAGCACTAGAAGCATCACTTAGTGCAGTTGACTTTACATCTCTTGCCATTGACATAAGAGCAACAACATCTACGATCAGAGTTACTCCACCATCACCGCGAATTGTAGCTCCGGCTACACCTTCAATACCTTTAAGATAATCACCTAAAGATTTAATAACTATCTCTTCTTGACCAACTAAAGTATCGACAATTAAACCAAGTTTACTTGTACCAAGACCTAAAACAACAACATAAGCATGCTCACTCGCATCAAGTATTCTCTCTACTTCAAAAATATCGCCAATATGTACAAGAGAGAGAACATCTTCACGAAGTCTCATAACTGAACGGCCCTCAACTGTATAAATTTCATCTTTAGAAATTCTTACAGTTTCAAGTACTGATGCTAATGGAATTGCATAGTACTCTTCTTGCACACCGACTAAAAGTGCTTGAATAATGGCAAGTGTTAGAGGAATTTTTAACTTCATTGATGTTCCAACACCTATCTCTGAATCAATATCAATAATACCATTAAGTTTTTCAATGTTTGTTTTTACAACATCCATTCCAACTCCACGACCACTCACACTTGTAACAGCAGCTGCAGTTGAAAAACCTGGTTTAAAGATAAGAGTAAAGGCTTCTTTATCACTCATGTTATCCGCTTCTTTTTCAGTAATAAGACCTTTTTCAACAGACTTGTCTTTTAGCATCCCAGCATCAAGACCTTTTCCATCATCATCTATCTGAATAACAATTTGGTTTCCTTCATTGTATGCTTTTAGCCCGATAGTACCCGTTTCACTTTTTCCTTGAGCAAGACGAATATCTGGTGTTTCAACACCATGGTCGCATGAGTTTCGGATAATGTGAACAAGAGGGTCACCTATCTCTTCAACGATAGACTTATCAAGCTCTGTATCTTCACCTGCGAGTTCTAAGTCGATTTTTTTGTTAAGTTCACGAGATAAATCGCGAATCATACGAGGGAATTTATTAAATACCTTTCCAATAGGAAGCATACGAGTTTTCATAACTGCTATTTGAAGGTCAGTAGTTACAAGAGAAACAATACTTACAACTTGATTTAACTCTTCAAGAAACTCTTCACCCTCGTAGCGCTCTTCAACATCATCATTTATTTTGATAAGTCTATTTTTAGCAAGAACAAGCTCACCGATAAGATTCATAAGGTGGTCAAGTCTTTTAACATCTACACGAATAGTTTGCTCAACTGTTGCTGGTGCACGTTTTGCTGGTGCCGCTGCTTTTGGATCATCTTTTTTTGGAGCCGTTTCGACTGGAGCTGGAGCCGGTGCTACCTCAGGTGTTGGAGCAGGAGTTGGTTCTGCTTTTGGAGCAGCTGGCTCGTCTTCTATTGGTTCAGGAGGAGCCGCAAGAACTTCTTCTCCTGCTGCAATTTTAGCCTCGCGTTTCGCCTTGTCTTCATCTTGGCGTTCTTGAAGAAGTTTTTCTATCTCAGCTTCAAGATCATCAGGGCTCATACTATCATAGTCTACATCATCAGCTGCAGCTTCTTCTACTACAGGTTGGGGAGTCACTTCTTCAACTGGAGCTTCTACTGCCGCAGGAGTATCAACTTCACCATCTCCCCCTGTAATTTTATCAAGTCTTACAACACAAGCAGCGACATCTATCCCTGCATCTGCACTTGTATCTCGAATAGTTTCAAGTAGTGCTTTCATTAGGTCAATAGACTCTAAAATAACGTCCATAATATCTGGAGTAATGAGTAAGTCACCATGACGTGCTTTATTTAAAACATCTTCCATATGGTGTGTTAAGTGTGTTAAAACATCAAAGTTTAAAAATGAAGATGCCCCCTTAACTGTATGTGCAACTCGAAATATACCATTTAAGAGTTCTAAATCTTCGGGGTTATTTTCTAACTCTACTAAATCTTCATCTAGTTTTTCTACAAGTTCAAATGATTCAATTAAAAAATCCTGTAGTATCTCTTGAAATTCATCCATATTTACACTTCCTCCTTCATATGTTCACGTACAACTCGTGAAACTTCATTATAAAATGAGCTTGCTTCAAACTTAACCAAGTAAGCTTCTCCACCGGCTTCTATACCTCTACCTTCACTAAAATGGTCACTAATTGATGAGTTAAAGACTATTGGAATATCTTCAAATCTTCCATCATCTTTTACATTTGATGCAAAATGAAAACCATCCATTCTAGGCATCTCAACATCACTAATAATTATTTTTAAATGATCTGCAATATTTTCACCATAACTCTTATACAGCTCATCAAGCTTAGTAAGCCCTTCTTCCCCATCCATAGCTTCAACCACATTAAAGCCCATCTTTGAGAGTGCTTCTTTAACTATTTTTCTTGCAGTTGCACTATCATCTAAAACGAGTGCTATTCCTGAAAAAGTTTCTAACTCTTCTGGAATGTTATCAACATCAGGTGAATAGAGTCCTAAATCTTGAACAACAGACTCTAAGTCTAGTATGAGAAGAACATTATCGCCTTCTATCTTTGTCACACCTGTAATTTTATTCGAGTCAAGTCCACCAGAACCACTCATAAAGCTTGCCGGCTCTATATCGCTCCAGTTAATTCTACGAATTCGTTTTGCTTCATGCACTACAAAACCGATAAGCACATTGTTAAATTCTGTAATAATTATTCGAGAATTATCTTTCGCTGATTCTGGTTCTGTTATACCCATCCATTTTGCTAGGTTTACAACAGGTATAACCACATCACGAAGGTCAAAAATACCTTCTATAAATTCTGGTGTTCCAGGTAAGTCAGTTAGCTCAGGCACACGAATAATCTCTCTAACTTTAGAGACATTTATGCCGTATATACCCTCATAAACAGAATCTTCTTCTTGTTTGAGTATACGGAAGTCAACGAGTTCCATTTCATTAGAACCAACTTTTAAGGAATTGTCATCCATTTTTCAAATCTCCACATATGAGTTTTCATCTATCATTAGTTCATTATCTTTGTTTGATTTTACTATAAAGTATCTTTGATTGCAAGCAAAAGCTGCTAAATTTATGTAGTTTAGTTGCTCAAATGAGAAGCTTCTATTTTGATGGTAATGCCCCTCTATAAAATACTCACACTCAAACTTATCTAAGTTACGATTTTTGATATAAGTTTCAAACCCTATAAATTCTTTACAGTCATCTTTTTTGTTTAAATAGCTATCTAATCTTTTAAGTATGGAGTTACTTGTCCATGTATCTATCTTGTTAAGAAGATAGAGTACAAAACTATTTCGGATAAGTACTGTATATATTTTATAAAAAAGTCCAATATCAAAATCCCCATGTGCTAAAGCAACTCTTTTATTTTTAAAACTACAGATAAGGGGCTGTCTATTAAGGGATATTATTTTAGCATTTAGAAATATAGCCTGAAGATTAAAGTCATGGTTTCCTTCTAGATAAATTAGTTCTATTGTTTCACTTATCTCATTTAAAAGTCTTATCATCTGAGCATTATTTTCTTGTGTTTTTGGCACTTCTTTAAAAAGTGCATCAAAGATATCACCCATAAGTACAAGCTGTGAAGTGATGATTTTTTGAGAATGTATATCTTTTATGAAAGAAAGAAGTTCTGGGCGAGAAGAAGAGAAGTGTGCATCTGAAATCAGTATTGCACCCTCTTGGAGTTCTAGTTTATGGGACATAGGCTATGTTTGGTATGCCGGTATTTTCATCAAGTCCCATCATAAGGTTCGCGTTTGCAAGTGCTTGGGAAGATGAACCACGAAGTAAATTATCAATACTACTAGAGATAAAAAGAACATTGCCTTTTTGTTTTACATAGATGTCACAGAAGTTTGTTCCTGCTGTATTTTTCATATCAACTGGATTTTTACTCACTCTTACATAAGGCTCATCTTTGTAGTACTCTCTTACAAGTTCCTCTGCATCAAAAGAACCCTGCGTTTGAATATAGATAGAGCTAATCATGCCACGAGTAAGAGGGACTAAATGCGGTACAAAATTTACCTCATCAAAGTCAATACCTAATTTTTGAGCTATCTCAGGTGCGTGTCTATGAAAGAATGGATTGTATGCAAAAAGATTATCATTTACATTTACAAAGTGTGTTACTTCACTCAGTTTTTTTCCTGCCCCACTCACTCCAGTTTTAGCATCTATGATAACAGGTGTACCAGCTATGCGTTTATCTAAAAATGGAAGCAAACCTAAAATGGCTGAAGTTGGAAAACAACCAGGATTTGCTACTAAAGAGGCTTTTTTTATCTCTTGGCGGAACATCTCAGGCAAACCATAAACAACATTTTCTAAGTTCTCTACATCTGTATGAGCACAGTAGTACTCTTCATAAAGCTCCTCGGTCAATCTATAGTCCGCTGAGAAGTCAACAATTTTAGTCCCAAGTTTCATAAATGGTTTTACAAATGCCATCGCCGTTTTATGTGGTACTGCTAAAAATACAAGTTCACAAGAAGCGGCACAAGTATCTACATCTGCTTTTTGTACTGACAAAGAACAAACGCCACTCAAAGAGGGGTGCAACTCATCTAAACTAATTTTACCAGTTGAGTTTGCGACATAACTCAGTGTAAATGTAGGATGATTTATAAGCATCTTCACAAGTTCTAAACCTGTGTACCCACTTACACCAATGATGCCTACATTTATCTTTGTACTCATTATGTCAGACACTCAAAAACTGTTTCTTCGTATTTTACTTCATCTATCTCAAACTCTTTTTCTCCACCTGGAAGACGAACTTTAACCTCGTCCCCTTCTTCTTTTCCAAGAAGTTGTTTTGCAAGAGGAGAGTTAAAAGAGATAAGTCCCATATCAGGATTTGATTCACACCCACCGACTAAAGTATATGTAACCTCTTCATCACTATCCATATCTGTCATAACAACAGTAGAACCAAAAGAAATCTTGGCATGTTCAAGTTCTTCTGGTTTAACTATCTGAGCTTTTCCAAGAATCTCTTGGAGTTCTGCTAAACGATTGTCAATGTTTTTTTGCATCTCTTTTGCGGCATGGTACTCTGCATTTTCTTTTAAATCACCGTGTTCGAGTGCTTCTTCTATATCTTTTACACACTGAGGGCGTTTTACAGTTTTTAGATCTTTTACTTCGGCTTGTAACTTCTCATAACCAAATAGTGTCATAGGTTCTACATTTTGCATTCATCTTCTCTTTTATTTTTTAATGCCTAATTATAGCAGAGTTAATTAACCTTAGTAAATGCAAATGAAAAAATACATTTACACTTTCTTTTCACTCTTGTCTTAAACTACGGCAATCTTTCATAGGAGGAAAATATGAAAATATCTACAAAAGGGAAGCTAACAGCACTCGCACTACTAATGACTTGTTCATCAGTACATGCAGCTGACTGGTTAGCACTACAAGGGTATCAACCTGAGTTTGTCGCACCAAAAGGTGTCAAAGTACCATATAGAAGTAAAACACCAAAGTTATGGGGTTTTATTCAGGCCAATTATAAAAAAGATTTTGGAACTGTAGCAACACCTACGGCAGGACCAAGTACAGGAAAAACAACTACACCTTTTTCTTTACTTAATCCTGATTTAAAAGCACAGGAAGGCTTTAATGTATTTCGTGCCCGTCTAGCTTTACGTGGTATGGCAGATAACGACAATCTTATTAACTACTTCTTTATGACAGAGTTTGGTAATAATGGTATTAACAACTTAGCTGGAGATAGAAGTGTTGCAACTTACTTTTCTGATGCTTCAGTTACCCTCAAACATATTCCAGGATTAAAACTCCGTGTAGGTATGTTTAAAACTCCTGGTAGTGAAGAGGGTCTTGCGGCTGTTTTTGTTGCTCCATACATTGAGTTTACTCAGATGGCATTTCAACAACTTCTAGAGAGACCTGTTAAAAATGTTGGTGGTGCAGTAACTGGAGGACCTAATGGTGGAACTACTAACTATGTAGGTTCAGCAGATGGTCCTATTGGTGCTTTTAGAGATTCAGGTGCTCAAGTTTTTGACACACTTCCTATCACTGATACATGGGATATTTCCTATGCATATATGTATGGTAATGGTGCTGGTATTTCACTCAACAGTGGAAATGCAAATGCTACACACTATGGATACTTATCATTTGAAAAAACTTTTGACCATAAAGGAAGAGGGTATTACACAAATGCTTTAAAATTCTTTGCATGGGGTCAAAATGGTAATCGTCAACTTATATCAGATGATGGAACAACTACAACTGAAATAAATACTCCTCGTATTCGTTATGGTTTAGGTTTTTCTTATCATAAAAGTGGTCTTCGTGTTGAGGCAGAGTACACTGTTGCAGAAGGTATGATTTATACTGGTGCAAAAGATACAGATGCTGACCCACTCAAACAAACTTGGGCATTTCAATATGCTGTAGGAAAAGAGAATAAGGCAGATGGTGGATACTTAAATCTTCAGTATGAAATCATAGATAAAAAAGTTGAAGTTTTTGGTCGTTATGACTATCTAAACCGTATTACAAATGATGTTAATGCACGTCGTGACTTTCAAACACTTACACTTGGAGCTTCTTATAGATTTAAAGGTGCAACAAGAATTGACATTAACTACCTTATGAGAGAAGCTACAGCACCTAGTATCACAAATGCAGCAGCTGTACCAGTTCGAGCTACTTTAGACAACATGGGTGACCGTCTTGCTATTCAAGTAACAGCAGCATTTTAAAAAATAAAAGGAAAATAGTATGAAAATAATAAAAATAATATCTGCACTTTTTGCTATAGCATTGATGGTAACACCATCATTTGCTGATGAGAAGAGTTCAGAAGATGATGTAGTAAAGATAGTATATCAGTGTGATTTTGCTGATGTTAGACGTGTACACTTAATGCTCAACACTCTAAACAATGTTGTAAAGTACTACGATAAGAACATGATTCAGTATGACCTTAAAGTTGTAGCACTTGGACCATGTCTTCAGTACATGATGAAAGGTTTTGAAGGAACTGGTTTTGTTGCTATGCCTTACTGTGAGCATGGTGGACCAACTGGAAAAGGTACAGATTCTCGTTTTTCTAACCTAAAGCAGTTAGGTGGAGATAATGTTGAGTTTTTCGCTTGTAAAAACACTATGAAAAAGAAAAATGTAAAACCTGAACAAATTGATGATTTTGTAACACTAACAACAGCTGGTATTATAAAAATAATTGATTTACAACATGATGGGTATGCATATATAAAAATTAAGTAATTTTACTTA
>JALSMC010000244.1 GCA_026987995.1 Sulfurimonas sp.
AGGGATTTTTTTTAATCTCAAAAATCGCTATGAGAAGAATTTAGTTGTTTGCTTGGTTTGAATTTGCAAGTGGCTCTAAAGAATATCTTTTGTTGATTAAAATTTAATAAAATATTCATATTTAATTTTGAAACTCATAAGAAACTATTAGCCTATTTATTACTGATTAACACTATAAAAGCTATAATTCGCTTCTAATAACAAATGTAAGAGTCTGTTATTATAAAAATTTCAAGTTATAAAGGATTCATAATGAATCAAAAAATTCCTAATGGTAAGTACAGAGCTTACCCACCAATAGAGTTACCAAACAGAGTTTGGCCTACAAAAACAATAACAGATGCTCCTGCATGGTGTAGTGTCGATTTACGCGATGGAAATCAAGCACTTGTTAACCCTATGGACATGACTAAAAAACTTGAACTTTTCAGACTCTTACTCAAAATCGGATTTAAAGAAATAGAGGTCGGTTTTCCTTCTGCTTCAAAGGTTGAGTTTGACTTTTTACGCCGACTTGTAGATGATAAGCTTATCCCTGATGATGTTACGGTTCAGGTTTTAGTCCAAGCACGTGAGCACTTAATAGCTAAAACATTTCAAGCACTTAAAGGTGTTAAAAAAGCTACTGTGCATCTCTACAACTCTACAAGTGTTGCTCAAAGAAAAATAGTCTTTGGTAAAACAAAAGAGGAGATAATTGCCTTAGCCTTAGAGGGTGTTGAGATTGTAAAGAAGTATGAAAAAGAGCATGATGGTGAGATATTTTTAGAGTACTCTCCTGAGAGTTTTACAGGTACAGAACTTGAATTTGCTGCACAGATTTCTAATGCTGTGACTGCATGTTGGGGTATAAGTCCTTCGAGAAAGGTCATTATAAACTTGCCTGCAACAGTTGAAATGGCTACACCAAACATCTATGCAGATCAGATAGAATGGATGAGTAGAAACTTAGATAACCGTGAGAATGTCATTATCTCAACACATACTCATAATGACAGAGGAACATCTGTAGCAGCTACAGAGTTAGCACTTTTAGCTGGTGCTGATAGAGTTGAGGGAACACTTTTGAGTAATGGCGAGAGAACGGGTAATGTAGACATCATAACTCTTGCTCTTAACCTTACAACTCAAGGTATAGACTCAAAGCTTGACTTTACAAATATAGATGAAGTTTTAGAAGTCGTTGAGAAGTGTACAGAGATAGATACACATGTTAGACACCCTTATGTTGGAGAGTTGGTTTATACTGCGTTTAGTGGTAGCCATCAAGATGCTATAAACAAAGGTCTTGCATATCAAAAGAGTAAAGATAATGCTTTATGGGAAGTTCCATACTTACCTATTGACCCAGCTGATGTTGGTCGTACTTATGAGTCGGTTATTCGTATAAACTCTCAGTCTGGAAAAGGTGGTGTAGCATATATCTTAGAAAAAGAGTATGGATACCAACTTCCAAAAGCGATGCACCCAGAGATAGGAAAGATTGTACAAGCTGTTACAGATACAAAAGGAGAGGTACTCAGTTCTAAAGAGATTTTTGAAATTTTTCAAGAAACATACTTTAATGTTAAAGAGCACTTATCTCTTGTAGATTTTACTCTCTCCTCTGATAATAAAATGTCAAAATGTACTCTTACTTATGAGTATAATGGAAAGAAAATAAAAACTGAGGGTGAGGGAAATGGTCCTATAGATGCTTGTAAAGCCGCACTTATGAAAAACTATCCCCATAAGTTTAGTGTAAACTCCTACTCCGAGCACTCATGTGGTGAGAAGAGTAGTGCAACTGCTGTAGCATACATAGAGATACAAACAGACAGTACAATATCTTGCTTTGGAGCAGGAAAAGATAGTGACATTGCAACGGCTTCAATCAAAGCAATGTTTTGTGCACTTAATAGAGCTTTTAGTTAGGCTCTATTTATACTCTTTTACTTACCACAGTAACTCTGCTTGTGGATCTGATATCTGTTCCACCCTTGGTGGTCTAGATATATCGCTAAAGTACTCTATTCTCTTACCCATATGAACTTCTGTAATTCCCTCGGGTACATCAAATTTTCGTTTGATTTGAGGATAAAGTTTTAACATCTTTTGATAAAAACTTCTAAATGCAGGTCCCGCTATTTTTCCACCTGTTTCTCGTTTATACATTGGTGTATTGTCATCATTACCAAACCATACTACTGTTGTAATAGTTGGTGAGTATCCAGCTAACCAACCATCAATATTTCTGTTAGTTGTTCCCGTTTTTGCTGCTAATTCTATACCTTTAACACGGGCTCTACGTGCTGTTCCACGGTTTACTACATCACGAAGTATTGTTGTCATTATATAAGACTGCGTAGGAATAGAAGTAGTATGACTCTCCTCTCTCATCTCATAAATAGTCTGACTTCCCTTATCTATACTCTGTATTAGGTGTGTTTTCATCTGTACACCATAGTTAGAAAAAGATGTATACACCTGTGCTAGTTGCAATGGAGACATTGACATCGTTCCAAGAGAGATAGATAAATCGTGTGGAATGTGTTCAATATTAAACTTTTGCAGTTCTTTAAGTAGATTATTTAAGCCTATATCATTCACAAGATTTATTGTTGCAAGATTTCGAGAGTGTATAAGTGCTTCTCGAAGTGTGACTAAACCCTTATAGTTTTTTTCATAGTTTCGAGGTCTCCACTTCATATCTTCACCATCTTTTTCATATGCATAAGTTTTTGCAATATCCACTAACTCAGTAGCCCCACTAAAACCTAAGTCAATAGCCACCTGATAGATAAAAGGCTTAAAGGCAGAGCCTGGTTGTCTTCTTCCTTGTGTAGCACGATTATAAGAGCTTACTTTATAGTCCGTGCTTCCAACTAGGGCTAAGATATTACCACTTGCAGAATCAAGTGAGACTAATGCTCCATTTAACTGTGTAAGATTTACATCTTGTAACTCAAACATTTCATCTTCACTTGGATTCTGTATAACTTCAAATTTTGCTAGTTCTTGTAACTCTTTTTCTTTATAAGCCTCTATGCGTTTAAGTGATTCATCATAAGCAAATGTAAGTGACTCTCTAGCTGCCGATTGGAGTCTAAGGTCTATGCTGGTGTACACTTCATAACCGCCTGTTTTTAAATCACTTATATTCATATCTCTAAAGCGGCGAGCCACTTCATCGACTATAAAAGGGGCTCTATTTTGTGTAAGTGTTGTGTTGAAAACCTCAGGATTCTCTTCTAGGGCATTCTCATAAGTACTGTCATCTATCCAACCAAGTACATACATTCTTTTTATCACTCGGTTTGCTCTACCCATAGAAATTTCATAGTTCTTTGTTGGAGCATAGGTACTTGGTGCTTTTGGTAGCCCTACTAAAATAGCCATCTCTTTGAGTGTTAAATCATCTAGTTTTTTATGAAAGTAGCCATCTGCTGCTGTTTTTATACCATAGTAACCATGTCCATAATATATCTCATTTAGATAACACTCAAGTATCTGCTCTTTACTTAAAGCATTCTCTAGTTTTATAGCAAATATCGCCTCTTTTATCTTACGTGAGAGTTTTTTCTCTCTCGTAAGGAGTACATTTTTCACTAACTGCTGCGTTATAGTACTCGCACCCTCAACAGCTTTACCTGCACGAATAACTTTTATAGCAGCACGGAAAATTGCATCAATATTTATACCAGGATGCTCAAAAAATGTTGTATCTTCAATAGCTACAAGTGCTTCAATAATACGAGGAGGAATTTCGTCAAAAGTTGCATAATATCTATGCTTTTTATTAAAAATATTTGCTATTTTTTTACCATCTTTATCGTAAATTCTGCTTGTAACATCAGGTTTATAATCTGTCACCTTTGATATATCATAACTATATGAAGTTAAAAAGTAGCCCAGTAGAATAAAAGGAGATAAAAATCCTAAAATTACCAAGCTGATAAAAATCCTTTTGAAATATTTTCTCATATTCTAAATTCCCTATTTGCAAAATTTGCTTCTATTAATGTTTTTGTATAATCTGTTTTTGGTTTATCTATCACTTCATCCATCAAACCATCTTCCATAACTTTTCCATCTTTAATCACACATATACTGTCGCAAAGGTTTTTTGCAGAAGAGATGTCATGTGTTACAAAAAGCATTTTAAATTTCTCTCTTTTTTGCAACTCGCGAAGTAAGTCTATAATCATAACACGAGTTGTCGGATCAAGTGCGGTAGTTGGTTCATCTAGTAGTAAAAGTTTAGGCTTTTTACTCAGTGCCATAGCTATTACAACTCTCTGGAGTTGTCCACCGGAGAGCTCTGGAGGGAATCGTTCTAGCAAACTATGCTCCAAGCCAACACTATCAAAAAGTTCTTTGACCCGCATCTCCTCTACAAAAAATTGCTTGTGAATTTTAGTAAGAGGAGAAAGTGCTGTAAAAGGATTTTGAGGAATAAATGCAAGGGTTTCACCTGCTACTAATTCAAAATCTGAGCTACACTCTAACTCTAAGTCCATACCACGAGGAAGCATACCCAGCAGTGCTTTTAGGGTTAAACTTTTTCCACTACCACTCTGCCCAACAAGAGCTAAAGATGATCTTATATCAAAGGCGATATCAACTAGTGTGTTACTAGCTATCACAATTTTAAGCTTATCTATCTTCATGACTTTATTTTAACCAAATTTTGGCACAGAACTCTTAACTCATCTTGACTCTGCCCTAAACGAGCGATTAGTCTGATGATAGCACTTGGTACAGTTGGTTGTCGTATAGCACCAACACTATAGCCCAGTGAGAACAAATCTTTTTTTATTTTTAAGACTTTTTTATTATCACCTATTAAAATAGGGACTATTAAACCCTCTATTTTTAGGCCCAATTCTTCAAGTACTATTCTTTTTCTAGCTTCTATTTCTTTACATAGTTCATTTTTATTTTCTTGTATATATTGGAGTGATTGATGTGCTAAAAGTGTGTCATATAAAGAGAGTGATGTCGCATAAATGATTGGCTTGGCTCTATTTATAAGATAGTCCACTATATGCTCAGAGCCTAAAATAAAAGCACCAAAACTTCCATATGCTTTACCAAGTGTTCCCATTTTTATATGATTTACTTTTGGGCTTATCTCATACAAGTCAAAAACACCCATTAGGTTTTTACCAACAACCCCACTAGTATGTGCCTCATCTACAATTAAAATAGCATTTTCATTATCACATATCTCAAAAACCTCTTTTGGACACAAGTCACCATCCATAGAGTAGATACCTTCTACAGCAACTACCCTGCGTTTAGCTTTTGAATTATTCAGTAGTGATAAGAGTTCATCCATATCGTTATGTTTAAAAAAAGTGACTTTAACTGAGTTAAGATTACTTGCTAAAACCCCTGAAGCATGATAAAGTTCATCCATAAAGAGTTCATCACCCTTGCGAACAAGTGACTCGATAAGGGCAATATTGGCATTAAATCCACTTCCTAAAACAACACCTGATTCAAAGGAGTTCGCTTCACACAAGGCATCTTCAAAATCTTTATGTATCTGATGATAGCCATTTACAAGCATCGAAGCTTTTGAGCTATGTATCTCTAGTTTATCTAGTATTTTAGTAGTTTGTTTATGAAGAAAAGCATTATGTGAGAGTCCTAAGTAGTCATTTGATGCAAAATCCAAAGTAGCGGTATCAACTAACTCTCTTTTTCTATATCTACCTGATTTATGAAGTGCTTTTAACTCTTGCTCATAAAACATCATCCAATAATGACCTTATTTCGTCCTGTATCTTTTGCTCGGTATAGTGCCATATCTGCTCGTTTAAAAATTGTCTGAGCATCATCCCCTTTTTCGTACTGCACAACTCCAAAGCTCATAGTTATCGGTACTATCTTTTTATGATTTTGTATAAGCATGCGTAGTTTTTGAGTTAAGATATATGCCTTGTCTTTTGATGTATGTGGTAAAATCAGAACAAATTCTTCTCCCCCAATCCTACAAAATATATCTACTTCTCGAAGATGATGTCCTATAAAATTAGTATATTCTTGAAGTACTTTATCCCCCATATCATGCCCTAAAGAGTCGTTGATTTTTTTAAAGAAATCTATATCTAAAAGAACCAAGGAAAAAACATGCGGATACCTCTGTGCAAGAGTGATATGTTCGTTTAAAATATCATCATAATATTTTCTATTTCCAATGTTTGTCAACTTATCTTTTATGCTTAAGGAAACTAGTTCATGCTTTGTACTTTCTTGTTCTGTAATATCTGAAAGTATCATCGCATAAATGTTTTTCTTTTTGTCTAAAAGAGAAGCCGAGATAAGAAAATAAAAAATTTCACCATCTACTTTCATCTTTACTTTATGCTTTTTATCTTTAAAATTCACCAAAAATTCTATCCAGCTTGCTTCATCTTCTGGTGGTGTCAAATACCCATCTTCAACTTCAAAAAAATTCGATATACAAGCATGAGTATGTGTAAAGTCTTTTAAATTTTTGTAACTCTTAAAGTAGTGAAAGAAAGTTTTATTTGCGGTGACTATATTTTTCATATCATGGACAATTACTATATTTGACGAGTTGTCAATAATCTCTTTGTAGTATGTTTTTTGTTGTAAAGTTTTTTTGGATAAAAGATATGCTGCGAACATGCTCATTGCCACTAATAAAATACAAAAAATATTATTTAACTCAAAAAGATTATCCATACTACTTCTCCATAAATGTTTTTAAAACTTCTACACTAAGCCCCATCGCAGTTGACTCAAACCCTCTTACTTCTTTGATATAAGCCTTACAAAAGCCCTCAACCATACAAGCACCAGCCTTCCCTCTCCACTCTCCGCTCTCTAAGTACTCATCTAAGACATCACTGTCAAATACATCAAATAAATAATCAGTTTGTGATATGTCTATAATCTTTCTATACTTTGAATGATAAATCATGCAAGTAATGATAGAGGTGATATTTCCACTTTGTGTAGTCAAGATATCTCTTGCATCTTCGAGCGAAGTAGCTTTACGTAAAATTTCACCCTGTGAAGTGACAACTGTATCTGCTACAAGCAGAGGCATATCATCATAGCCATAAGCTTTTATATTTGCTTCGTACTTTCCCATTGTCGCTTGGTATACAAAATTTTTAGGTGATGAGGCAACTATTTTTTCTTCATCAAAATCAACACTCTCTTGTGTAAACGCCACACCGGCATTTGTTAGTAACATTGAGCGAGTTTGTGATGATGAAGCTAGGCGTAACATCTAGTATGCATTCCTTAAAAATACACCCATGTAAATAGCGACTATTCCAAGAACTATATTTAAGGGAACCATATACTTTCCAATGAGACCTAACTTTCCTTTTGCACCAGTTGCATCGCCCTTGTCTAGTAGTTTATCTGCTTGACTTCTAAAGATAGCCATAAGAGCTAAGTTCATAGCCATAAGTAACCAAATACCCTCTTTTATATGTATGAGGTTGTAAAGGAACATCGCATTTTCATCAATGACATTACTATTTGCATCAACAGCAGCTTCACGAAAGCCAAGTCCAACAGCCATGATTACGGCTGTAATGATTAAGATAATCACAAAAGGAGTTACAATCACAAAAAGACGTTTAAGTGCATGAGAAATTCTCTCTAATCTGTTAAGAGGTGACTCAATATGTAAAAAAGAGTTGTGTGCTGCAAAACGCATCGCAATCATACCACCAACCCAAACAACTGCTGAGATTACATGTAAAAAAACTATCTGTGTTCTATAGTCAGCAAATATTTCATAAATTAACTCTTTCATTAGTTAAGTTCCTCTGTAATAAATTTTAAAGCGGCCTCTTTAGCCTCAGGTAGTTTAGCCGGAAGTTTTCCACCTGCTTGCGCGAAGTCTGGACGACCACCGCCACCACCACCTAAAATAGGAGCGATTTTTTTAATCCAGTCTCCTGCTTTAGCAGAAGCACCTTTAACACCACAAGCGATAAGAACCTTATCCCCTTTTACTTGAAAAAGCATAGCACAAAGTTTTTCGTTTTCATTTTTGAGTGCATCTATCTTCTCTTTTATATCCCCTGATGGGTACTCTTCAACAACAACAGTCACACCGTTGATGTCACTTGCTACAACTTCTACTTTTGAAGCATTTTGAGCCTCTTTGAGTTCAGCTTTTAGCTCATTTATGGAAGATTTTAGTCTATTGATTCCTGCTATTACATCAAGATTTTTTACTTCTTGAGATGCTGTATGGAGAAGTGTTCTTTGCTCACAGAAGTACTTATAAGCAGCATTTCCACAAACAGCTTCTATACGTCTTACACCCGCTGAAACACCTGACTCTTTTGTGATGATAAACGAACCGATATTTGCAGTGTTACTCACATGAACGCCACCACAAAACTCTATACTCGCATCCGCAAAACTAACTACACGAACCTCATCGCCGTACTTCTCGCCAAACTGACTTTTTGCACCGCTCTTTTTTGCATCTTCTATGCCTAAAACTTCTGTTTTAGTAGGAATCTGACGCATGATTTCGTTGTTTACACGAGTCTCTATCTCTGTTAACTCTGCATCACTGATAGCTTTTGGATGTGAAAAGTCAAAACGCAAACGCGATGCATCATTAAGTGAGCCCGCTTGTGCTATGTGGTCACCTAAAACATCTGAGAGAACTGCATGAAGTAGGTGTGTCGCAGAGTGGTGTTTGATGATTTCATTTCGGCTCATGTCTACTTTTGCATCAACTACAGCTCCAACTTTAAGCTCTTTTGTTACTTCTATCTCGACAAGTGAGAGTCCAAAAAACTTCTTCGTATCAAGAACTTTTGCAAAACCTTCAAGCTCACCCTCATCACCAGTCTGTCCACCACTCTCAGCATAAAAAGGAGTAACATCAAGTAGAGCCCAACCAGACTCTCCTGCGTTTAGTACATCTACTCTTTTGTACTCCGCATTTAGTAGTGCTTGTACTTCGCCTGAGTGTGCCATAAACTCATAACCCACAAAAGTATTTTCACCGAACTCTTCTAAAAGTGCTTTAAAGTCACCCTGAGTTGCCGCATCTCCTGAACCTTTCCAAGCAGCTTTTGCACGAGTACGTTGTTCTAACATCAGTGCTTCAAACTTCTCGCTATCAAGTTGTAAGTTCTTCTCTTTGAGCATATCTTCTGTCAAGTCTAGTGGAAAACCAAAAGTATCATAAAGCTTAAACGCCACATCACCACTAAAGATCTTTTGAGTATTTTTAAGTTCTTCTTCAAAAAGTGCTATACCAGACTCTATAGTCTTAAAAAATCTCGCTTCTTCAAGTTGTATCTGCTCTTTTACAGCCTCTTTTTTTGCAGGTAAGTAGTCATACTCACCACCCATAATCTCTACAAGAGTATCTACTATTTTATACATAAAAGGAGCACGAAACCCAAGTAAGTATCCGTGACGAACTGCACGACGCAGGATTCTACGAAGTACATAACCACGACCTTCGTTTGAGAAGTTTGTTCCTTGACTTAACAAGAAAACAGATGTTCTGATATGGTCTGCGATAACACGGTAAGAAGCACCCGTTTTATAAACATACTCTTTA
>JALSMC010000245.1 GCA_026987995.1 Sulfurimonas sp.
CAGTGCTACAACCAACAATTGAGAGTGCCATTAGGGCTACAATCATAAGTGAATATATTTTTTTCATTTATTTTTCCTTGAGTGAAATGATTCTGTTAGATTTTATCATTATTTTTATATAAATTAGATTAAGATTTTACAATTTGAACTGTGGAGCCGAGAACTATTTCAGAACTTCCCTCTATATATTTAGCGAAGATACCTCTATCGTTTTTTAAGAGTTTAGGTAACTTAGAATTAATTTTAGATAGACCTTTGCAAAGGGTACAGTTTTGAGTGATTTCAAGTATAGTATTACCGATTTTTATTCTATCACCTTGAGAGAGTAAATAAGGGTTAATATCTATCAAAATGTTTTCGCCTAAGGAACCATCTTCTATGCTAATTTCATTCTCTTGTGCCAGTGCATAACTATCAGTTGCACTGATAAGAATTGCTCGCATAGGGTCTTTAGCATAAAATTTATCATTTTGTATTCCATGGCTATCAACAAAAAATTTACTTACATTTTGACGAGTTTTATCCACATCATCTCGTGTAATATATAGTTGTTTAACGCTGCCAGTCATAATTGAAATATCTTGAGTTTTTGAAGTTTATTGGAGAGGTACAAAGATGATAAAGGTTTTAGAAAAAAGTTTATCATCATTTGTAGTGGAAGTATAAATCTTAATAAGCATAAATGCTTATTATTTGATTTTACCTTTACCTTTACCAGTTTTACCTTTACGGTCAACCCAGTTAATAAGTAGTTTATCACCTTTTTTGAAAGTTTCACCTTTAATCTGAAACTTGAAAATAGGGTTTTTAGATAAGAACTGTGAAGTTGATAAATCAAGAACAGTCTCCCCGTTAATAGTACCAGTAATGTGAGTGATAAAATTTGCATCTTCACGGTTACCAGTTTTTTTCTCCATCATGTTGAATGTAGTCATATCGTGTTTAGCCATAGCCTTAACTTTGATAACACCATTTTTTAATTTTGCTTTTACTTTCATAATATACCTTTGTTAATTATTTTTCTATTTTTAATGAGAGAAGGGATTAACCTTCACATCCACCAAGTGCAACATCTAAAGTTTTCTTAGCTGCATAAAGTTTACCATCGTTACCCTCAGCAACTATAGTAATAGTACCTGATTTACCCATTTTTATTTTAATAGAGTAATTATTAATAGAGTATTTAGTTGTAGTATAAGCACAAACAGCAGCTTCAGGATTTGCATCTTGATATACAGCTATTGACTTAATGTCTAAATCTGTTGAAAAATCAACAGGGATTGCTCCACCATTACTTGCTACATCTGGAGCAGTTAAAGAAACACCCTCTTCTATAAGAGTAGTAGTTCCGTACATTGCTTTAATGGCATCATCAACAGTATGTGCAGACCATACAGCAGGCTTAGTTGCTCTGTAGTCTTCAGCTTTAACACTTGCAGGTACAACAGCTAAAGCTAAAGCACCTAAAGTTACATTTAAAAAATTTCTTCTTTCCATAATTATTCCTTTATTATTTTATTTTACCAGAGATTAGATAATCTACCATAGTTTTGAAATCTGCATCTGAAAGATCAGTTCCACCTTTAGCAGGCATACCACCCTCAGTACCTTTGATACCATTAGCATAAACTTTGTCTATACCTTTTGGAGTATATCCAGCCCAATCACCACTTCCTGGTGCAAGAAATGCTGAGTGACACATAGCACAGCTTTCAGTATATACTTTCTTAACATCGATTGCTACTGCTTCTTTAACAGGTAAATCTCTTGTCACATTCATAGCTGGAATAAAGTCTTTTATACCACCATTTTGAATACGTTTGATTTTAGCAGTTGGTTCTTGACAATCAGTCATACAACGAACAGCACCTTGATTTAAGTTTTGTCCACCAAAGTTTGAAGCTTTACCAAAGTAAGCTCTTACAGCTGGAAGTGCATTTGCACCAGCGATATTTGGCTCAAAACCATCAACATTTGGCATTTTGATTTTTAAGAATTTTGCACGATCAAGTACATATTCATCATCAACTTCCTCGCCATCTATTTCCATCTCATTAATGTTTAAGATATATGCAGTCAGAGCATAAGTTTCATCAACACTTAAAGAGTCTGAAAATGGATGAGGCATACCATCTCTAATATACCACCACATAGTAGTAACTTGAGGCCAGTATGAACCAAATACACGAGTTGGACCATCAGCTTCAGGATCTTTCCATCTGTTGTTAGTTAAAGTCTTTTGTAAGTCATAAGCATTACCTTTAGAGAGTGCTGGGTATCCACCACCACCTGAACCAAAGTCACCATGACACATAACACATTGTGCTTCATAAATTGTTTCACCATCTTCAACTGAACCACTACCTTCAGGTATACCGTGACCCTCTGGGCTTAACTCTGTAACTGGTTGTAAGTCAGTATCCCATTTTGCAAGCTCTGCTGCATTTGGAACACGACCATTATTTATTTTAGCACCTATTGCTTGAGGGTTTACATAATAGTTTCCCGTTTTACCGTTAACAACAGGGTGTGAAACACCACCATCAATATCAAGTGAAACTGAAGCATCAGAACCTGATGGTGCTGTACTTTCTCCCATACATCCTACTACAGAAAGTGCAAGAACTGCAGCTACTGAAGTAGAAACTAGTAATTTATTATACGCTTCTAATTTGAACATGATTCACCTTTCCTTCTTCTGTTACTTCCCAAGTCTCTACTGCATTTCTATGATAAACTGCTTCAACACCCATTACACTGACTTCTTGGTCAATAGTTGGCTGAATATATCCAGCATCATCAATTGCACGTGAAGTAAGTAAAAGTTTTTTACCTTTTTTATATGTATGCATATAAGACCAACGAGTCCAAGATTTTGAAAGAACTAAACCTTTGAGGTTTGCCTCTTCATAGTTTTTTCCACCATCAAAAGATAAATCGACAGCAGTAATAGTTCCCATACCAGACCATGCAAGACCTTCGATTTCTACTACATCACCATCTTTAAGATCAGTCCATGGAAGCTCTGGAGATGGAGAAGTTACAGTTGAGTTAACTTCATTCGCATAGAAATGTTGGATAGCTTTACCAGTTGGCTTAAGGTCAGTGTACTTAGAAGTCTCTTCTTTACAGTACCATGGCTCTTGTGAAAACTCTAAACGACGAAGCCATTTAACACATAAGTTTCCTTCCCAACCAGGAACAAGTAGTCTTACTGGGTATCCTTGTTCTGGACGAAGTGCTTCACCATTTTGTCCCCAAACGATCATAGCATCGTCAAGAATCTTGTCAATTGGAAGTGTTCTACCCATTTTAGAGTTATCTGAACCTTCAGCTAACATCCATTGTGCAGTTGGTTTAAGACCTAAGTCTTCTAAGATAGTCTTGATGTAAACACCAGTCCACTCAGCAGATGCCATAAAACCTTTAGCAAATTGAACAGAGTTAAACTGTGGTCCTCTCCACTCTTGTCCACCATTAGCAGGACATTCGATGAAGTGTGTACGTGTTACAGATGGGTAGCGTTTAAGCTCTGCAAGTGTAAGAACGATAGGCTTCTCAACTAAACCGTGAATCATTAAACGGTACTCATTTGGATCTACATGTGCAGTTCCACCGTGAGAACGAGAGAAGAAAAGACCATTTGGAGTGATGATTCCTTGAGATTCGTGAATAGGTGTTACAGCGATAGAAGCTCTAAAGTTACCAGAAGCAAGAAGTTTAGTACTTCTTCTGATTACATTATGCTCATATGCTGAAGGGATACCATATTGGTTTTTAGTGACTGGGTCACCCCATTTTCGGCCCCATTTAGTATGGTGCATTATTGCAGGATCGCCTTTTCCGGCTGATTCATTTGCTAGTAGAGATGTTCCAGCAAGAGCAGTTACTGATACCGCAGCTGCTTTTTTGAAAAAGTCTCTTCTGTCGATCGTAGTTTGATCTTGAGATTCTTTATTATCCACATTTTCTCCTTTTGTAGGTTGTTGTTATCTATTATTTTTTTTAATACATTAACTCTGTTATTTAACTATACAAAGTTTTTTTACCCTAACATTATGCCATTTTATGCTTAATTATATATTTAGGATTAGGGTCAAACCCCCATTGTATGTGATTTAATTGTGATACTAATAAGCTTTCTCATCTAAACAGTTACAAAATGAAACAAAAAGAAGCTTAATTTTTTGGTAAAATTGCAAGAATAAGATAATTTTCACTTATCTTATCTATAAAAAAAAGTATATTAAAAGCTTCATGAGGTATTTCTTTTATGTCTTCATTATCAAAGAGTTGTGCTTTTTTGTACTTATTTGCCTTAGTAGGTAAATTTATCAAAATAGTGTCTAAATAGAGTTTAAACTTTTTAGTCGCTTCATAGTCTTCTTGTATATATTCTTCTAAAATGACTTTTAATTGCTGCTCGTAAAGTGGAGTACAGAGAATGTTCATTACTTTTCTCTTTCTTTAAGCCAAGCAGAAATCTCTTTCATACTTTCAAAGAGTGGTTTCATACAAGAGTTATCAGTTTTATAACTTTCTAACTCTTTGAGGATTAGATTTTTTTGTTCTTGTGTATCTATAGGCATTACTACTCAGTTTCCTCAGCTTTATTACCATAAAATATCTCTATCTCTTCATCTATAAGTTTTATATCTTCGAGAGCTTCTTCATATACTTCTAGCTTAGCCTCAGCACTTTCTTCTTCTGATGCAGCTTCTTGTGCTTCATTGAGGGTATCTATAATCATAAAAGATTTAAAGGGTGTGCCATGGTTATAGACTATTTCCCCTCCATCTTTTCCTTGAAGAAATGTTGTAGCAGTTGCTCCTAAGAGTAAAACTATAGCAAGTGCTTCGAGTGCAAACTTTTTTGTTTGACAGCCAAGAACTTTAAGTATAAAAATGATACCCATAGCTATAGCAAGATAGAGTCCTAACTCTTTATGCTCTATAAGTTCATGCTGACCAGCTTCACTTAGGTAGTCATATATCTCTGGACCTGCTTGACTGCCTGTGTACCAGACTACACCCATGGCTAGGGCAGAGAAAAAGATACTTATACTAGAGAGTTTAGAAAATATCTCTTGTCTATTTATAAGGTAAGCAATACCAAGTGCCGAAGCGACTACTGGTAAAACCATCGCGAAGTGTGCTGTTGCAGGATGAATCATCATAATAAGTCCTTTGTTTATTTTTTATCTATGGCATCTTTGCCGTATTTTATAGCGCTTCCAAGTGCAACACGGGCTACACCAAATGCTTGCATACCCATTCTTTTCGCCTCTTGTGCTTTAGGTGACTTGAGTGCGATATCTGCTTTTTTCATGGCATTTTTAGCAAATGCAGAAAATTTACTTTTCATAATATCGGCTGTCTCTTTAGAGATTAAAATTAGTTCTTCAAGATCATAAGCCATATCTTTATTGAGTTGAATAAGAATAGTTTTAACCTCTTTAGAGCTTTCATTGGCCTGAGTTGTTACAACTTGAGCAAAAAGTGTATCTGTTTGGTTCAAGTCTTCGATAATAGTGTCGTAGTCCTCTATAAGTATGTGCTTAGCTTCAACGGGCATAAACTCAAGACGTTGCTTAAACCTATCGATAGATTTGATAAGCCCACTTCGCATTCCCTTGAGAGTAGAACTTAAAATCTCTTCTGCTCTATTTGGCATAGCTTCTGCCATATCGATAGCAGTCACCAAAATAGTAGAGAGTATTTTTCTTACACGAATGGTATTAAGTGAGCCCTCTTTGATGGACTCATAACTTATCTCTTTTATCACCTCTGTATTAGACTCTGTGATATCACCATCTGTATCTTTTTCCAATGCTGTTATGATAGCAGACTCAACCATCTCACTCAGTATTTCATAGAGGTCAATTGACTGAAGTTTTATCTGGTGAAGCTTCGCGAGTGCAGTGTCAGATTTCACTACTTGATCCTCTAATACATTAAAGATAGAGTATTTCGTATCCTGTAGTGCATCAGATTTTTTTTCTAACTCACGTTCTATTGCCTCTTTTTTTGCAAGAAGTGATTGTACATCTTCTTGGAGGGCTTTTGTCTCAAGGTCAATGATAGTAGTAGTTACTTGTCGAACTTCTTCTAAAGCGAGAGAGTCCAAATCTACTTTTGCCTCGCCTAAAGCTGTAAGAATTCTTTTGTCGATAGTTTTAAAC
>JALSMC010000246.1 GCA_026987995.1 Sulfurimonas sp.
AGTGACTCTAGGTTTTGTGCTATTTTTTGTGCCATTATTTCTCCTTTTTAAAGTACCATTTTGATATCTTGATGTCTTTTAAGAGCATCAAAAATAAAAGTTCTATCATCTTCATTGTGAACAAGCAGGTCAAGGTTCATACTGATATATTTACCTGTTTTAGACTTGTTAGAATGGCTAACAGAGTAGCCCAGGCTAGCTTCTCTGGCTTCGCCATTCACCTTCTGATCTCTTTCATCTATCACATCTCGTATCGCTTGTTCTAATGCAGCCCTCTCACTTGCTATGACTTTATAACACCAATTACAAGGGTACTCAATGACTACTTTTTGTTTGCTATCGTTTATAGTCTCCACTTTTGCCTCCTGATTTAGTTTCTAGCTGTACATTACGGATTATCATACCTTTATCTATGGCTTTTACCATGTCATATATAGTAAGAAGTCCTATACTTGTACCTGTAAGTGCTTCCATCTCAACACCCGTTTGACCTTTTAGTTTTGCTGTGACTATAAGTTTAAAACCCGGAAGTTCTGGGAGTTCTTCGACATCGCAGTTTATACCGCTAAGGTTAAGTGGATGACACATAGGAATAAGTTCACTCGTTTTTTTCACACCCATAATAGCTGCGATAACAGCAGTTTGTAAAACAGGACCTTTTTTTGTTTTTTCAGTGACTATAGCATCATAAGCATCTTGGCTCATTTGTATAGTTCCACTAGCTACAGCGACTCTAGTAGTCTCGTTCTTTTCGCTTACGTCGACCATTTTTGGTCTTTGGTTGTCATCTAAATGGGTTAGTTTCATAGTAAAATCTTTTTTGTTTTTTACTATTATAGCGAAGAGGTGTTAATAATTAGCTAGTAATTAGTTGAAGTGCTTTTTCATATTCATGTGGATGGTTAAGATTGAGAAAACTATCATCATTTGTAAAAGTGACATAAGTTGTTTGTGAATTCTTTAGTAGATAGTTTAGTTTATGATTATCTTCTTTGAGCATCTTTTTAAATGATGGTAGTAAAGAGAGATGATAGATGCCACATAAAGGCTGTATACCATCCTCTGTTTTTGCAACAGTTGCATCGACTATGTTTGAGTCTGCTTCTAGTAGTTTTAAAATTATCTCTTCACTTATAAAAGGGGTGTCTACACTAAGTGCAAAAAACATATCACATTGTAAGTGTTCAAATATAGAAATAAACGCGATAGTGGGAGCAAAACTGTTTTCTAAAACCTTGTCTTCTATATAGTTTGCAGTAAAAGAAAATTTATCTTTATCTTTACATGAAATGTAAACATTGGTAAATATTTTTGAGAGTCTGGAGTGTTGAAATTCTGTAAGAGTTGTAAAACTCCCAAAGGGAAGAAGCGTTTTGTCTTCTCCCATTCTTGAGCTTTTTCCACCTGCAAAGATTACACAGGGGATATTTAACATATTAGTTTCTTGTAAGTTCTGCTTCGATACGTCTATTTTTAGCCATACCTTCGCTTGTTGCATTATCTGCAATAGGATTTTCTTCACCACGTCCAAGTGCTGAGAGTTGTGTTGCACTTGCACCCTTAGCAATGAGTTGGGCAACAACTGCATCTGCTCTCTTTTGAGAAAGTTTTTGGTTATATGCCGCACTTCCTTTGCTATCTGTGTAGCCTACTATTTTTGCACTATAGTTTGTGTGTAATGCTAAGAAGTCTGCATAAGCTTGTAGCTTAGCATGAGATGCTTCTTTAATGCTATCAGAGTTGTTTTCAAAGTAGATATCTAATGCAACTGTTTGTGGACAACCATCACTATTTACAGCTTCACCTACAGGGGTATTTGGGCAGATATCATTAGCATTTAAAACGCCATCATTATCATTGTCAACATTACATCCCTTAGTATCGACTGTTACTCCAGTAGGAGTTGTTGGACAGCTATCTTTAGAGTTTAAAACTCCATCCTTGTCATCATCTCCATCAATTACAACAGGAGCGGCAATAACAGCAGGAACAATAACAGGAGTAGGCTCTTCTTTTACTGGCTGTGCAACACTCTTTTGCTCTATCTCACCAAAAGCATATGTTAGACCTACAAGTGCAATTATATTGTGATCGAGTATACCTTCGTTATGTGTTGCAACTTTTCCAAGATAAATGGCTTCAAGTTTAAGAGCAAGGTTTTGTGTAAAGTTTACTTTAGCACCAACACCAACATCAACAAAGAGACCACTTTTGTTTGTAACAGTCTCTGTACTTACATCTTCTATACCTAAACCTGCTTTAGCAAATGGCACAAATGAACCCATCTCATCGTAAGTATAAACACCATTAACAGCACCACGAATAGTATCTGTGCTTAAACCACTTGTGTAATCTACACTCTCAGAAATGAAGAGAGAAAATTCAGGTTTTATTTTAGAGTCAACATCATTTATTTGAAATTCTAAACCGCCAAGAAAGTAGCCATCATCTTTAAAGCCTAAACTAGATTCATGATAGTTGTACCCAATCATAGGAGAAATCTCGTAAGCTTTTTGCTCGGAGAATGCCAAAGTAGCAGCTAAAAGTGCTGGGATGAGAAGAAGTTTTTTCATTTTATTTCCTTTTATATTTATACGAAAGTATATTATTAATTAGTGAGTTTATAGTGAGATTATTATCTCGGATCTGTTATATAGCCTGTAATTGCACTAATGGCTGCTACAGCAGAATTAGCTAGATATACCTCAGAAGAACGGCTTCCCATACGACCAACAAAGTTACGATTTGTTGTGCTAATCGCTTTTTCATTATCACCAAGGATTCCCATGTATCCACCTAGACAAGCACCACAAGTAGGATTTGAAACAACACCACCTGCATCGATGATTATGTCCATGTAACCGAGTCTATATGCCTCTTTTAGGATTCTTTGTGTCGCTGGTGTTACGATAAGACGAACATCTTCATGAACTTTTTTACCTTTAAGTATCTCAGATGCAATTTTTAAGTCACCTAAACGCCCGTTTGTACATGAACCGATAAAGGCTTGATCTATTTTAATGTGGTCTGCAACAGCTTGTGTAATGCTATGACCATTTGATGGTAAAAATGGATAAGCGATAACAGGCTCTAATGCAGCTACATCGATGTCAAGAACAAGCGAGTAAGAAGCATCATCATCAGAGTAGAAAATACGAGGCTCACGAGCTAAGTTTTTATCTGCTAAAAACTCTGCTGTTACATCATCATAAGCAACTATTCCACTCTTTGCACCCGCTTCGATAGCCATG
>JALSMC010000247.1 GCA_026987995.1 Sulfurimonas sp.
GCTAAAAAGTTCACTGACTTTGTAACCGAATTACTTCAAAATATTAATGAAACTGATAAAAATACCCTTTTGAAGTTATCCACTAGTTTGATTTAAGATAGCAATATTGAGGCACACAATGTAAACAATGGTGCCCAATTTGTTATAAAAATTCCTCTTAAACATCCTTAGTTTGTAAGGTGTAAATAAACTTACACCTTATCTCGGATGATTTTTACGGCTTTAACCATATTTATAAGACTTGGTTTTACCTCCTCCCATTTACGAGTTTTAAGCCCACAGTCAGGGTTTATCCATAGTTGCTCTTTTGGTAGTACTTCAAGAAGTTTTTCTATCTGTTTGACCATCTCATCAACTGATGGAACACGAGGAGAGTGAATGTCATAAACACCTGGTCCTACTTCTTGTTTATACCCAACCTCTGCAAAGATTTTAAGTAGTTCATTCCCACTTCTCGCTGTCTCTATTGAGATAACATCTGCATCCATCGCTTCAATAGTCTTGATAATGTCATTAAACTCACTATAACACATATGTGTATGTATCTGCGTTTGAACTTTTGCTGCACTTACAGCGATTTTAAAGTCACGAACTGCCCACTCTTCATAAGCGGCTATCTTAAACTCTCTAAGTGGATAGCCTTCTTTAAACGCAGCCTCATCTACTTGTATCATTTTTATACCTGCATTTTGTAGGTCATCTACCTCATCACGAATGGCTAAGGCTATCTGTTTTGAAACATCTCCTCTTTGCATATCATCACGCACAAATGACCAGTTGAGAATAGTAACTGGACCTGTTAACATCCCTTTCATAATCTTGTCAGTTTTGCTTTGAGCATAAGAGCTCCAACTAACTGTCATAGGCTTTGGACGGCTAATATCTCCATAGATAAACGGAGGTTTTACACATCTACTTCCATAACTCTGTACCCATCCATTTTGTGAGAAACCATAACCTTTGAGTTGTTCTCCAAAGTACTCAACCATATCATTTCGTTCAGGTTCACCGTGTACTAGAACCTCTAAGCCACACTCTTCTTGAAACGCGACACACTCATCTATGTACTCTTTCATTTTCTTCTCATAAAGTACCTCGCTCAAATCTCCACTCTTAAAATCTCTTCTTGCTTTTCTTAACTCTGGAGTTTGTGGAAAAGAACCGATGCTTGTTGTTGCTAGGTCTTCATAACCGAGTTGCTCTTTTTGAATCTTTATACGCTCTTCATAACTACCCTCACGAACAAGTTGTGTATAGTTTTGTACTCTCTCTTGTGTAGACTTGTCATGTATAAGTTTAGAAGTTTTTCTTGAGTGGTTTGCTGCTTTGTTTAACTCTAGTGTCTGCGTTTGGAGTTGGCTAAGTGATGCTTTAGCCTTTAGAGTCAGTTGTGTAAGTAAAGAGAGTTCCTCTAGTTTCTCTACTGCATAAGAGAGCCAGTTTTTTACTTCTGTGTCCATCTTACTTTCATACTTAAGTGTAAATGGAGTGTGCAGGAGTGAGCAAGAAGTTGCAAGTAGAAGTTTATCTTTCTCTATCTTTTGTGTGATGATATTTACAAGTTCACTTGTACTCTCAAAATCATTTTTCCATATATTTCGCCCATCAACAACACCTGCAAGAAGTACTTTATCACTCGAAGCTATGAGCTCTAATGTCGCTAAGTTCTCTTTTCCATAAAGAAAATCAAGACCAAGTGCCCAGATAGGTGTATTTACAAGAATCTTTGTCGCCTCGCTAGAGTGTTCAAAGTATGTAACTACTGCTATGTATATGTTTGAAGCAACACAAGAGAGTGCATCATAGGTTGGTTTAACTAGACTTAGCACTTTTATGTCTAAATCTTTAACAAGTATAGGCTCATCAATCTGTAGAGTTATCTTCTCATCAAGCAGTGAAATCTCTTGTAGTAGTTCTTTGTAAATAGGCAGTATTTTAGAGTAAAGCTCATAGGCATCACCACCATCTGTTCGTTTTGAGAGACCTAAAAATGTAAGTGGGCCTATAATGTTTATCTTAGGTGTGATACCAAAGGCTTTTGCCTCTTTGTACTCCTCTACTATCTTTTTTGCATTGAGTTGGTACTTATCTTCTAGTGATAACTCAGGAACTATGTAATGGTAGTTTGTATTGAACCATTTTGTCATCTCCATAGCGACTCTATTGTTATCACCTCTTGCCATAGTAAAAAGGAGGGTCTCACCTTCTAACTCTTGAAATCTTGCAGGAATAGCACCAAGTGTTATAGCCATATCAAGCATGTTATCATAGAGTGAAAAGTCATTTGTACTGATGTACTCTATATCTGCATCTCTTTGGTATGCCCAGTGTCTCTGTTTTAACTCCGATGCAACTCTTTGCACTTCACTAAAGTCACACTTCTTTGACCAAAACAACTCTAATACTTTTTTGAGTTCTCTCTGCTCCCCAATTCTAGGGAATCCTACTACATAGCTTTTATTATTTGACATCACAATATCCTTTGTTTTTCGTCATTTCTGACTAATATTTTATTTTTATTTTTGTATGGTTTTTAGTTGATTATAGGGATATTGGAAGAGGAGGGTGGATGCCTGAACGGCGAAATGCAAAACAGACAGTATAGTATGAACATCTTGGTATAAAGTGGTTTAAAAGAATCATAAGTTTTGCTTTGACAGTTAAAAAGGCATGACAATGGCAAGGTTTAGAGCTATTTATAATTTTGTTAAACTGTAGTAAGTCTAGTAAAGCCATGTTCAATCCTTTTTAAATTTGTGCCATTATATCATAAAGTGTTTCTAAAATAAAATAGTTATTATGAAAATCCTATCTAAAATATATACTTGCTTTGATAGACTCTCTTAAATAAAAAATAGGTATATAAAAAATGAATAATATTTCAAAAAAAGAAGCGATAAAAGGGGCATTCTATGGTGCTATAGTTGGAGATGCCTTATGTTTAGGTTCCCACTATGAGTATGATGCACAGAAGATTTACGAGGCTTATGGTCGTAAGCCTATAGAGAAGTTTATGAGTCCTGGTGAGCAGATGGGTGGAACTACTCATGGTATCGGTTGGGGAGAGAGAAACTATCATCCTGGAAAAAAAGCGGGTGGTACTACTGACTATGGTGATTATAATATTCTAGTTTTAGAACATTTAGCGGCTACAGCAGAGCCTAAACGCGAGTTTGATGTTGGGGCTCTTATTCCTCACTGGATGAATCGTTTTGAGAATGGTTGGGGCTCATGGATATGTACAATGACTAAAGAGACTTACTCTCAAGTCAAACAAGGTGTACCAGTGGCAAACATCGGTGGTATCTCAAACGCCATGGCTATTCGTCATGTGGCAGCTTATGCTTATTACGATACAGAAGAAGAGATAGCATCAGTTGCAAGAAAAACTATGTTTACTCATAGAAGTGAAGAAGCACTCTCTGGTGGTGAGTTTTTTGCAAGAGTGACTTTTCGTGTTATAAACGGAGAAACACCAGCTGATGCCATAGAAAATGTAGCGGTTACTATGAGCCCTTTTATTCAAAACAAAGTGACTCAGGCTATCGCTAAGTATAAAGAAGAAGCAGATGAGAGTTCATCTCTACATAAAGAACAGTTTGCAGATGATTTAGCTATCACTTCTATGGCTAGACTTTGGGATATCGGTCGTTCTGAGCCTATCCGTGTTGGTAAAGCAAGTCCAACTGAGGGAACACTCCCCGGGGCTGTTTACTTTATACTCAAGTACTTTGACAAAGAAGATGGTCTAAACCGTGCACTTGCTGCAAACGCGATGGTAGGAGGAGACAATGCTTCTCGCTCTATCGCTATAGGTATGGTTTTAGGTGCATATAGTGGCGTTAGTAGTATCAAAAAAGAGTGGTTAGAGACACTAGAGCAGTATAAGTACTGTGAGGGTTTACTTACCAAACTTCCACTTCTAAAGGAGTAGGGTATTATGAGTGATGAGCAGAAGTTAGAGATATATCTAGAGCGTTTACGAGTTTTGGCACTAGAGAAGATACAAGAGAAAAAACAAGATGCAATGTCTGCCTTAAAAGAATCCCTTCACATAGTTGAAGGGGAGATGTTAGGGTACTAAAAACTCTTTAATACTCTCAAACTGTCTCTCTATCCCCTCGTAACTATGGTTACCACCTTCTTCTATGTCTAGAGTTGCATTTACAAACTTTTTGGCAGCATGTCTGTAGTCTAGTGATTCATCACCTGTTTGCAGAAGTAGCATAAAGTTCTTCGCGTTTATCTCTGCTACTTCATACCCTTTTAAAGCCTCATAATGCTCCTCTCCCCACTCAAAACTTGCTCCATCATAGAAGTTAGTCATGGGTGAGGGTACACGGCTAAGGGTATCATATGGAAAGATAGAAGGGTTTATTAGAACTGCTTTGAGATTGTACATTTGTGAGAGATAGATGCTGTAAAATCCACCAAGAGAAGAACCCATCAGTGAGACATTCTCACCTAGTTTAATGTATGACTCTATGAGCTGTTTAAGTGTGTCTAGTGCAAGAGCGGGAACATTTGAGAGAGAAGGTGCTATAAACGCGACACCTTGACCCTTAAAGTACTTTCTAAAGAGTTTTGCTTTAGCTCCTTTCCCACTACTAGCAAATCCATGTATGTATATTATCATTATTTGATATTTTTGAGAAACTCACTCATAAATCGAACTCCAGCACCAGTTCCACCATATCCATTTACATCCCATGGTGTTTCAGTATATGCTGAACCTGCTATGTCGAAGTGAAGCCATTTGTCTTTGTTCTCTTCTTTTATAAAAGCATCAAGAAAAAGTCCTGCTGTGATAGCTCCACCATAAGGTTTGTTCGAGATGTTACAGATGTCGGCAATGCCACTTTTTATCTGCTTTTTGAGGTGTTTGTTAAAGGGAAGTGAAGATGTAAGTTCTCCTGCGTTTGATGCCGCTTTACTTAGGTCGTGCTTGAGTCTACTTGAGTGACCCATAACACCAGTTGTGTACTGACCCAGAGCCACCATACAAGCACCAGTAAGTGTTGCAAAGTCAAACATATAGTCCGCTTTGACTTTATCTTGTGCATAGTCAAGAACATCTGCGAGGACTAAACGCCCCTCTGCATCAGTGTTTCTTACTTCTATTGTTTTGCCACTACGTGAAACAAGGACATCATCAGGTTTGTAAGCATCACCCCCTATCATGTTCTCAACTGCACCGATGAAAGCATTTATCTCAACATCTAGTTTCATCTCTGAAGCCGCTTTGATGATACCAAGCACTGCACAAGCACCTGCCTTGTCCATCTTCATAGTTACCATAGAAGTACCAGGTTTAAGTGAAAGTCCACCACTATCATAAGTAAGACCTTTTCCTATGAGGTTGATTTTCTTTTTAGCATTTTTAGGTTTGTATGTAAGGTGGATAAGTTGTGATTCATGGCGTGAAGCACGACCAACTGCGAGCATTGCAGTACAGTTCTCTTTAGCAAGAGCTTTTTCATCAAGTATAGTACAGCCTAGACCATTCTCTTTCGCTAGTTTACGAGCAAGTTTAGCAAAAGAAGGTGGGTTTAAATCCTCTGGAGTAGTGTTTACGATGTCGCGTGTAAAACAAGTTGCATCAGCGACTATGACAGCATCTGAGAAAAGTTTTATAGCTGACTTATAGTCATCTTTTGTATAGATAAGTGAGATATTTTTAAGAGATACTTTTTCTTTTTTAGACTTATAAACCTCATAAGTGTAGCTACCCAGAACAAAACCCTCAACAAGTGCAAAAATAAGAGACTTATCATCTATGGCTACATTTGCACTTTTATAGTTTGTCTTTTTAAGTGCTCTAACTGCAACAGCAGATACACTTCTAATGTCATCTGCTTCAAATGAATCAACACCACAAAAGAGAGTGTTCTTGTCATGTAAAAAACAGATTGAATCCGCGCTTGCTTCAAAGCCAGCAAGTTTGAGAGCTTTTTTATTTTTACTTTTTTTAAGTAGTGATTCTGTGAGATAGACTAAAGTGATGTCACTTTTTGCATCTGAAATATTTTGGTTTAATAGTTGTATGTTCATAATTATTTTCCATATTTAAATTTAGAAAGATAATAGCTAAATATGGATAAAAATTAGATAACGTAGAGCAGTATCATAAAATAATGAAAGATACTACCACCTAAAACAAAGAGATGCCAGAGAGCATGGAAGTAGGGCTTTGAATCGTTTATGTAGAAGTAAACTCCAAGTGTGTAGGTTACCCCACCTGCTACTAGAAGGTAAAAACCATTATCAGCTAAAACTTCTCTAAGTGGTGAAATGGCTACTACAATCATCCAGCCCATTAGGAGATATAAAATGAGTGAAAGTGTCTCAAAACGGTTAGGGTACTTAAACTTCATATATATACCAAAAATGGCAATACTCCATTGGGCTATAAGTATCCCTGTGCCATAGTTACTATCTTGGAGCAGATAGAGTGTCATAGGAGTATATGTACCTGCTATAAGTAGGTAGATAGAAGCATGATCAAAAGTTTGAAAAACTGTTTTGAGTCTTTTGTGTGTGAGTGCATGATAAATAGTAGAAGAGCCATACATAATGACAAGAGTTGTGCCAAATATAGATGAACTTATAATAGCTAAAAGAGAGCCATTAAGTGTAGCAAACGCCACTAAAACTACTAAACCAATAAGACTAAGAAAAAGTCCAAGCCCATGGGTAATAGCATGCCAAATCTCTTCGGCTAGAGTGAAGTTGTTTATAGTGCCCACTCTCTTGCTTCGTTTAAGTCATAAAAGAATTTTATTTCTCCATCCATAAACCAGTTTCCCATTTTAGCTAAATACTCTTGCCACTCTTTAGTACCAACTATAGCTATTTTTAAGAATATATCTTTATATGCCATACCAAATTTAAAATCATCCCAAGCAGCCTGTGCTTCCCAACCTGTAAACTCTGTTGCATCAAGAAGCATATTAACCTTTGTGTTTGGTATCGCTTTTATAGCATTAATAGCTTGTTCAAGCATCGGAACCATTATCGAATAGTCTTGATGTGTTAATGTTCCGGTTGCTTTTAGTGTTATGTTTAAGTTTGAACCATTTAATTGTGTCTCTACATTCATACTTGGAGTTATTTGCATATTATTTCCTCATTAGTCAAATTAAAGTAGATTGTATCTAATTTATTTATTATAGAAGGTAAAAATTAAAATAAAATATGATACAATTTTATATGACTAAAAAACAAATTTTAATATTAGAAAATAATCAAAAAAATTTTGAAACGCTTGATGCAATATTTGCCAAAGAGGATTTTGATTGTAGTGTTGCCTTAGATAAAGAGACCTTAGATGGCTTAAATATCGAAGATTTTGATTTAGTGTTGGTAAACTCTCATGTGCAGTATATAGATGTAGTAGCTTTAACAACTTTAGTACATGCCGACTTTGCAATAAAGGTACCGATTTTATACCTAGACAATGCTAAAGAGCATAATAAAAAACATCTTCAAGAATGTTTTGATAATGGTGCATGTGAGTACTTTAAAAAACCGTTTGATAAGTTAGAAATACTTTCTCGTGTACTATACCATTTTCATCAATTTCAAAAGATGAAAGAGTGTAAGTTGCGTGTAGATAAACTTGCTCATTTAGCAACTATGGATCAACTCTCAAAATCATCATCTAAAATGCATATGAATGCAATTTTAAAACATGAAATAAATAATTATAAAAGATACAAAGTTGATACAAGTATAATTTATATGAGTTTAGTAAATGTAGATAAAATAGTTGGAGTGTTTGGGTTTGAAAAAGGAGAAAAGCTAATCGCTATGTTTGCCAAAGAGTTAAAAAAGACTCTTAGAGAATCTGATACACTTGCCCGTTGGGTCGGTTCTGAATTTATCATATTACTTACAAATACTGATGCAAAAATTTCACGTACGATTACACAAAAAATTAACGAAAATCTTTCTAAAATAGAAGTTATGAGAGGGACAAAGCCGATTATGGCTTTTGGAATTACACAGTTAACAGAAGAAGATAATGTTGAAGAGCTTATTAACCGTGCAAAATATGCTTTAAAAGAAGCTAAAAAACAAACCTATGGACGTATAGAAGTCGCTTAGTCGAAATGAAGTAAGTCTTTAGCCTGAATCATATCTTTATCACCACGTCCACTTAAGTTTACAATGATGAGTTTGTCTTTTATGTTTGGTATCTTTTTAAGATAAGCCACTGCATGAGAGGACTCAAATGCAGGGATGATTCCCTCTTTTTGGCTTAACCATACAAAAGCATCAAGGGCTTCTTGGTCGGTTGCATGGCCGTAACTCACACTGAGGTTTTCTTTATGAAAAGCATGTTCTGGCCCTATGCCTGGGTAGTCAAGTCCTGCTGAGATGGAGTGTGCTTCGAGGATTTGACCATCTTCATCTTGAAGTAAGTAAGACATCTGACCATGAAGTACACCTGGGCGACCTTTTTCTAATGAGCAGCCATGTTTGTCAGTATCTAAACCAAGCCCACCAGCCTCAACACCGATGCACTCAACACTCTCATCTTCTAAGAAGTGCTGAAACATACCAATGGCGTTTGAACCACCACCAATACAGGCAATTACATGGTCAGGTAATCGGTTTTCTTTCTCGAGTATCTGAGCACGAGCTTCCCACCCGATAATAGCTTGAAAGTCACGAACCATCATAGGGTAGGGATGCGGGCCTGCAACTGTACCGATGATGTAAAAAGTATCTCTCGCATTTGTAACCCAGTGACGGATGGCATCATTCATAGCATCTTTAAGGGTGCGGCTTCCTGACTCCACAGAGTTTACTTTTGCACCAAGAAGTTTCATACGAAAAACATTAAGTTCTTGACGAGAAACATCTTTAGCACCCATAAAAATCTCACACTCTAAACCAAGTAATGCACAGATAGTAGCAGTAGCCACACCGTGTTGTCCTGCACCTGTCTCAGCGATTATCTTTTTATAACCAAGACGTTTTGCCATAAGCCCTTGAGCGATAACATTGTTTACTTTGTGTGCACCTGTGTGGTTTAGGTCTTCGCGTTTAAGGTAGATTTTTGCACCAAGTTCTTTTGAGATATTTTCAGCATAGTAAAGTGGAGAAGGACGACCAACATAATCTTTTAAGTAGTAGTGTACCTCTTTCCAAAAATCTTCATTATGGCGAATAGATTCATACTCTTCTTTGAGTTGGAGTAGAGCAGGCATAAGTGTTTCAGGAACATAGCGTCCACCGAAGATTCCGAAGTGTCCGTTTTCATCTGGATCATATTTTGACTTACTTGGAATATACATTAATTAACCTCTATAAGTGAATATACTTCGGTCTTCTCTTCTAGCTTCTTGATACCAT